>CAYWPS010000034.1:0-16036 GCA_964460165.1 uncultured Ruminococcus sp.
AAGATGTAGATACCCATGGATGCCTGATTGTTCTTCGGATTCTTGGGCTTCTCCTCGAACTCATAAATAGAGTCATCGGGGTTAGTGTTACAGATACCAAATCTGCTAGCCTCTTCCATAGGAACGGTGATGGTGGCTACTGTACAGGATGCGCCCATCTTCTTGTGATGCTCAAGCATCTTTGCGTAATCCATTCTGTAAATGTGGTCGCCGGAGAGTATAAGCACATAATCGGGGTTATACTGCTTTATGAAGTTGATATTCTGGTATATCGCGTTTGCGGTGCCCTTGTACCAGACAGACGCCTTGTTGCCTTGATAAGGCGGCAACACAGAGAGACCTCCTCTGGTACGGTCAAGATCCCAAGGTTCTCCGTTTCCGATGTATTCGTTAAGTGCTAAGGGTTGGTATTGCGTAAGTACACCGACGGTATCGATACCCGAATTGATGCAGTTCGAGAGCGGGAAGTCGATAATCTTGTACTTTCCGCCGAAGGTTACCGCAGGCTTAGCGGTCTGTTTAGTGAGATCATAAAGTCGTGAGCCCTGACCGCCTGCAAGAAGCATTGCTATACATTCTTTTTTACAATACATGTTCTTTCTCCTTATATTTTTATTTTTTTAATTAAAGACTTTTCTTTAAATACCACACCCGAAAATCTCGGCAGCGTTATATCTGCGTAGTATGCACCATTCTCCGAATTAACGGTTATCGGAGCGTTGTTAATTTCCGCATCGGTGGCAAAAAGCTGAAGCAGATGACGTGATTTGCACAATGGAATACGCATACTCTGCTCCGAGCCCGAGAAATTGATTGCCACTATAATGCTCTCGTTCTTATTGTTTATTCGTCTGTAAACTACTGAGTTTTTGTCGCTCTCATCAGGAAGTATCCACGAAAATCCAAGAGGTATAAAATCTCTTTCCCAGAGCTCACTTCTTGAAAGATAAAAATTGTTCAACTCTCGGACGTATTCCTGCATCTGCTTATGCTTGGGATAGTCGACCATAAACCATTCAAGAGAATTGTCGAAATCCCACTCTCTGAATTGAGCGTATTCCGTACCCATAAACATCAGCTTTTTACCGGGATAGGTCATCATAAGCAAAAGCGATGCTCTCATTTGCCTGAACTTGTCCTCGTAATCACCGTGCATTTTATCCACAAACGAGCGCTTTCCGTGCACCACCTCGTCATGAGATATCGGCAGACAGAAGTTCTCGGTAAACGCATACATGATCGGGAAGTTCAACGCCTTGTGGTTGTATTTTCTGAATACGGGATCCGTGCTGACGTACTCGTAGAAATCGTTAGCCCATCCCATGTTCCACTTCATATTAAAACCGAGTCCGCCCTCGTCAACAGGCTTCGTTAGATTGCCATGTGCCGTAGACTCCTCGGCAATCATAAGCGCAGACGGATATCTTGCGAAAACTATAGAGTTAAGCTTTTTAAAAAATGCCGCTCCCTCAAGGTTAAGATTTGTTCCGTACTGATTAGGTACCCACTCGCCCGGATCCCTGTCATAGTCAAGATATAACATCGACGCTACAGCATCTACCCTGAGTCCGTCAACGTGAAATTCTTTCAAGTAATAAATCGCATTAGAAATTAGGAATGACTGCACCTCTTCCCTGCCGAGATCAAAAAATCTCGTGCCCCACGAGCGCGATTCCTGTCGGTCTCTGCCCTGATATTCGTATAGAGGTTGTCCATCGAACTCGTATAACCCCCATTGATCCTTCGGGAAATGAGCAGGTACCCAGTCTATGATAACGCCAATACCGTTTGAATGCATCTTATTAACGAGGTATCTAAAGTCATCGGGATCCCCAAATCTCGATGTGGGAGCGTAGAATGCTCCGACCTGATATCCCCAGGATCCGTCATAAGGATACTCCGTTATCGGCAAGAGCTCAATATGTGTGAATCCCATACTCTTTACATATCCCGCAAGAACGTCAGCTGCCTCCCTGTAGGAGAGATATCTGTTGTCCTCATCGTGACGCATAAAGCTGCCAAGATGAAGCTCATAAATGTTAATTGGAGCAGGAATGTAGGAGTCCTTTTTAGTGGTTACGATATTGTTTCTTTTACGCATCCAGGCGGAATCCGTCCAGTTAAAATCAGAAGAGGTGTAAATAAGGGATGCTCCGTCGGATTTCCCCCTCGAAAACCGTGCGTAAGGGTCACCCTTATCTATCTCGCCGGCATCGGAAACGATCCTGAACTTGTACGCCTGCTTTTCGAGTGAATTATCCGATTCATAGATCAGCTCCCAAACTCCCTTATCTGTGACTTTCGTAAGCTGAATTGGATCCTCCCATCCAATAAAGTCGGATATCAGTCCGACACTCCGCGCATTTGGTGCCCATGTTCTAAAGGAATAACGATATTTACCATCAAGCATCTCGAGATTGCATCCCAGAAAGTTGTACGACTCGTAATTGGTGCCCTGATGAAAATAATATGAATCTAACGAAATATCTTTTTTCATAGTATGACCCCCTCCAACGCGCGTAATATATAAAATAAATTATTTTACAAATTCATTATATCACTGCATAGATGGTTTGTCAAGTTTAAAAAAACGCAAATTGCGCATATTTTAGTATCAATTCCTTTTTTTAGATCTTGCGATCAGTTGAAAAAGCCCCTTGCCGCCAAAAAATCCCAAAAGAAGCGAACACAAAGAGTACAAGCTGACATCACCGTCCGTACAGGCATACGAGAGCAACATGTACGCGATCCCCAATGATATCACGAATAAAAAATCAAGAATATTATGTGTAAGTGATATTATCTTTACCGTTTTTTCCGTTTCAGAAGCGGTGCGCTTTGATAATCGTTTAACGGATCCCAAAATGAGCATTATCATAGAGTAAAAAGCGCCGAAGGAAATACCCAAGACAGCCGATAAAACAATCGCCCCAAAAGTCATAAGTGACGATACGGATATCACGAAATCAATCCTCTGCCCTTCTTTTTCTCCTTCTTTTCAAGATAATACACGCCTAAAATATCTCCCGTAATTAAAATTTTAGCGGTGATCTTCTCAAAGTTTTCAATTCGCATTTCTCTGCCCTCTACCGATATCAATCCTAAAGACGATTCGATCAATACGCCCTCCTCATCAAAAGATCTTACCGAAATGACAGAATCAATTTCTACCTTCTTTTTGTCCGATATTATTATCGTCTGACTGTTCTGCATAAATCCTCCACAAAAAACATCGCATATCCTCAGTTCGAAGATATGCGATGGCAATAAATATTATTCGTCCGTTTCAGACACTACCTCGTACATGGATGCCGATTCGGATTTTTTTGTGGTTTCTTTGATCTCCAATACCTTGACGGTAACCGTTTTGCTACCAAAGGCAACCGATATAAGATCGCCGAGTTTAACATTATACGAAGCTTTTGCCGCCTTTCCGTTAACGGAGATACGCGACGCATCACATGCATCATTGGCGACGGTTCTTCGCTTAATGAGCCTGGAAACCTTTAAGAATTTATCAAGGCGCATCGTGAAATCAGTTTACGCTGTCCTTCAAGGCCTTGGACGCAGAGAAGGAGACCTTCTTGCTCGCGGGGATCTGGATAGGCTCACCGGTCTGAGGATTGTGACCCTCTCTCGCAGCTACATCCTTAACCTCGAAAGTGCCAAAGCCCATAAGCTGAACCTTATCATTCTCCTTAAGTGCATTCGCAATAGCATCAAGCACACTGTTAACAACAGTATCAACCGTCTTCTTTGAAACCTCGGTTTCAGCCGCTACTACATTTACAAGATCTGTTTTTGTCATTTTGTTACATCCTTTCAAAAGTGTTTGATGTTATTTATTATATCAAACATCGCGCTTTAATTCAATAGTATGGAAATTATTTGCTTCACATCTTACTTAATTTCGTCCTTTTCTATAAGGTTTTAAACCGTTTTTTGTGCATTTTAACGCCCCGCGTCTTGCAATGAAAATATAAATCAACGACAATAACAGTAGGTATACAAAAATTGATATTGCTAACGAAAATGCCATTGATAAAAACGAGCCGCCTATTACAGACGTCGAATATATAATTTTATACGGCGGATAAAAGCAAATAAAGCCTATCAAATACAAAGCAACAGCCTTTAATAGCGCAAAGGTTCTGACACCTTGTCTTTCAAGAACCAATAAGGATACGCAGAGACTTACCGCATATGACAAAACCGTACCTAACGGAGCACCAAGTATACCTATCGCTTCTTTGCCTATTAATGCATAACTCGCAAATAGCTTGACAACGCATCCAAAAAGCAATGAGAAAACCGTCGCCCCTATCCTCCCCTGAGATTCAAGAGCCGTATTTATAACCGTGAGGGATGACAAAAAGCAGAGTCCGAATGAAAGACATACAAGCATATCCGCTCCAAGTGCTGATGATTGAACGGAAAATAAAACGTCAAGTAGGTCGAAGCTGTAAAAATAGAATGCCAAGGATGCAGGAACGGATATAACAAGAGTAACCAATAATAGCCGATTCAATGTTACGGAAAACTCCGATCTAGTGCCGCGCAGGTTAAGCTCGGATAATCTCGGCATACAAGACGTTGCAATCGGAGATAGAACGGATATTACAAGATTAAACATTGGTACGGCAAGCGTTGTATAGTTACCGTAGATTGAATTAGCATAGCCGGCGCTCACTCCGGAATCAACCAGACGCTTGATGATCATGGTAAGATCAAGCGTGGCGGAAAGGTTAAGAAGCGATGAGCTTATAGCGATCGGAAGCGCGTTTTTTACAATTTTATTGCGTATATTCTTAGCATTGACATCGCCATTCTGCCGCTTATTAAATTGCCTTTTACGAAAAAACGTACATATTAACATATATAAAAAGCTAATCGCGCTTCCGGCGGTTATGCCGGAGATCGCGAGAGCGGAAATGACGTGCGTTGAGCATCCCAGCCTTACACCGATCAACGCCAGAAGCAGTCCTAAAACAAGCTTTACAGCTCCCTCCGCAAGCTGTGATATTGCTATTGCAGTAAGTCTCTCGCAGCTGTTTAAATATCCTCTCAAAACGCCGCCCATGGAAACAAACAGTATTGACGGTGCGACCGCTATGATTGAATATAGCGCCTTATCATTGCCTATGGTGCGCGCAAGCGCGGGCGCGCATATTAAATTTAATATGGTAGAAACTATCCCGATTTTAAGGAATAACTTAAGACCGCATTTCAAAACGTCTTCATCCGAAGCATTTGGATGTGATACCGACCGATGCTCGGACAAAACCAACGTTAGTGATTTAGGTACGCCGGCAGTACACAAGATGTAAAAGAATCCATAAATAGCGTACGCGGTGTTAAAATAACCCATTCCTTCGTCTCCGAGGACGTATGATAATGGCACCTTAAAGCCCACTCCGAGTATTTTTGTTATTATTACCGATAATGATAATGATATGGTTCCTTTTAAAAATGCCTTATTTCTATCTACCTGCATATTATCTCCAAATAAAAAAGAGTTCACTAAAATAATATTAGCGAACCCTTGATTTTATTAGGATATTTTATTAATTCGATCCAACGCAGAAAAATTCACGAGCCTCATCCATAAGAGACCTTTTATTAGTTACTGCGCCGGTTATGCGATCTTCCGCCATCTTCAGATACTCATAAGGGTATTTGGGATTAAATAATCTCTTAATGCGTGTTTGCTTGTCCCTGAAGCCATTAAAGTCAACGAATTTGCTTACAGCGCCTGCACCAACAGCAAATATAGTCTGCACCTCTTCCATCATCAGAACGTTGTATATTCCCTCGTGACCCTCAATCGAAAAGCCTACGTTTTCAAGATTGCCCACCGTATTCTTCTGTCGATACATATAATACGGCTTATATCCTGCAAATTTAGTATTAAGCTGAGAATATGAAACGCTTTTTGCCGCATCTCCTCCGGTCAAGGAATAAATGCCGGAGTTGTTTCTCAGTACGTCGGAAGCCTTTTTAACACAAAACGTATGTACGGTTATATTCGTCGGCTCAAGCTGTATGATTCCGTCAAGAGTTTCCGAGAAGCTCTTAAAATCATCGCCCGGCAAACCGGCTATTAAATCAACGTTAATATCACGTATTCCGCTTTCTTTTGCAATACGGTACGCCCTGAAGAAATCTTCGCGGGTATGATTACGTCCGATTTCTTTTAAAATTTCATCGTTCAGTGTCTGCGGATTAACGCTTATTCTTGTCACTCCAAGCCCTTTAGCAACGTCAAGCTTATCCTTAGTTATAGTGTCAGGACGTCCGGCTTCGAGAGTAAATTCAAGCAGCGAAGAAACATCAAGCTTTTCGTTGATCTTAGTAAGAAGCTTTTTGAGTTGCTCCGAATTCAGCGTTGTTGGAGTTCCGCCGCCTATGTAAACTGTATTCACCTTCAAGCCAACTGCATTTATAACCTCAAAGGTCTCATCAAGCTCATATAATAGCGCATTCAGGTAATCGTCCACCATAGATAAAAGTCTTGGCGTTGTATACGAAACGAAGCTGCAATACGAGCAACGTGACGGACAAAAAGGAATAGATACGTATAAGGAACAGGTTTTTTTATCAATTTTTTTCAAAAGCTTAGACTCAGTTGATGCTACAGAAACCGCAAGAGCTGCCTTCTGATGATTAAGGAAATACTCATCGCGTAGTATTTTTTTTGCTTTGAGGACGCCTCTGCCATCGTTAAGAAGACTGCTTGCTATTTTTGCAGGTCTGACGCCTGTGAGAATTCCCCAGGGTGGGATATGTCCGAGAAGCTCCTTACCCGCGGCAAAAACCGCTCTGCCAACCGCAACAGCAGAATGCTCGGCAATAGTTATGTCCTCATCGGGAGAAACCGTTTCCGTCGCTTCACAGACCTTATCGTTGAGCTTCATGGAAACGAATGCGGTATCCGAGCCATCCTCCTCCTTATAAACGTTAACACATACCTCTGGGATCCCGACGCCGGGAGTCTCATTGTCACCAAAGGTTGCGCCCGGAAAGAAAACCATACACAAGGTCTGAACGTAATATTTATTAATATCGCCTTCAACGCGAAGTATCATTTTCTTCCTCCTTTTAAAATGTTTGAATCCATAACGATCGTAACCGGACCGTCAGTGGACATTTCCGTACGCATATCCGCGCCAAAAACTCCAGATGCGAGCTTCTTGGTTTTTGACTCCATAAGCTCTTTGAAGTATTCATAGAGCCTGTCCGCCTCATGCGGCGCCGCGGATGCAAAATAATCCGGTCTGTTGCCGTGAGAATAATTTGCATTAAGCGTGAAGTTAGACACGACCATTATCTCGCCATCCACGTCCATCACAGACAGGTTCATCTTACCGTTTTCATCCGAGAAAATCCTCAGCTTTGATATTTTTTCCGCTAACAAACGTGCATCATCCTCCGTATCCTCCTTGGCGACACCAAGCAGAATATGGAGACCGCGTCCAATACTGCCGGAAAGCACACCGTCAGCATACACGGTAGCGTTATTGATTCGTTGTATTACCGCTGTCATAACGCCTCCGTCAATTTGAAAATCCTCTCGTAACATTAATTACGGACTTAAGCGAACGTAACCGTGAAACGATAGACTCGAAATGTGAAGTATTACGGCAACCGATAGCGAGATTTATAGCCACCGTTCCGTTTTTAAGCGTCTGAGTATTGATTGATGATATGGAAACGCGCATATCTGCCAACGCCATAGAAATGGATGCTATGACGCCGATTCCATCCTCTGTAATTATCTGAAGCGATGCCTCGTAATTATCGCTGGAATTGAAATCTGCCTTTTCCCACGCGGCATTTATCCATCGAGCAAGGTTTTCCTCGTGCTTGCGCGATTCCGCGACATTCTGGCAATCAAGCTTGTGTATCGAAACACCAAATCCGCGGGTAATAAATCCAATAATATCGTCGCCCGGCAACGGATTGCAGCATTTTGCAAATTTAACCTGATATCCCGTCTCACCTTCGATGATTATACCGCCGGAGGACGTCTTTTTCTTAGGAAGCGTGGTAAGCTTTACCTTGGATAGCTCATCCTGCTGAGTCATCGGAGCATCATCAGGCGCGCTTATCTTTTCGAGCTCCTCTTTGATCTTAGGCAGGAATCTTTGTAAGGAGAGGCCGCCGAATCCAAGAGTATTATAGAAATCATCCACAGTCTGAATGCCGACTCTGCGAGCGGCGGTAAGAATTATCTCTTCTATCTCGGCATCGGTGACGTTTTTGCTTATCCTGCGAATCTCACGCTCAACCTCACTTTTGCCCATCTCGATGTTTTCGGTGCGTTTTTCTTTCTTAAACCACTGACGAATTTTACTTCTGGCCTGACCCGTCTTAACTATCTTAAGCCAATCGCGGCTGGGTCCCTTGGAGTTGCCTTGTGTTATTATCTCAATAATATCTCCATTTTGCGGAGTTCGGTCAATCGGAACGATAACACCGTTGATCTTTGCACCTGTCATCTTGTTTCCGACTGCTGAATGTATGGCGTAAGCAAAGTCTATTGTAGTCGATCCCTGCGGTAAGGAAATCACATCGCCTTTGGGAGTGAACACAAAGGTTTCATCGTGGAAGATATCGGTTTTGAACGAATGTATGAACTCGTCGGGATCACGGGTATTTTCATCCGACTCGAGTAGCTGAGCAATCCAACGAAGTTTTTCATCAATACTCTGCCCGCTTTTTTCTCCCGATTTATACTTCCAGTGTGCCGCAATACCGTATTCCGCCTCCTCATGCATCTGCTGAGTTCTTATCTGAACTTCAAAAGGAATACCGGATCTACCGATAACGGTAGTATGAAGCGAACGGTAAAGGTTAGGTTTGGGAGTGGATATATAATCCTTGAATCTGCCAGGGATAGACTTAAACATCTCGTGTACGAGACCAAGAGCGGTATAACACTCAAGCTCCGTATCGACAATTATACGTACGGCGTAGAAATCGTATATTTCATCAAACGCCTTGTTGAACGTATACATTTTCCTGTAAAGACTGTATACCGACTTGATTCTGCCTTCGAGTCTGAAGTGAATATTATTTTCCGCAAGCTTCTCCTCGATATACTTTTTAGCGTCCTCAAGAAAGTTTCTGCTCTGACCGTATTTGCTGTCTATGGAGGTATGAACCTCCTCGTAACCGATGGGATCAAGATAGAACAAGCTTAGATTTTCCAGCTCCTGCTTTATCCTCTGAATACCGAGTCGATGCGCCAACGGAGCGTAAATATACATCGTCTCAAGCGCGATCGCTCTTTGCCTGTCTTCTTTTTTTGCGGCAAGCGTTCTCATATTGTGAAGTCTGTCGCACAGTTTAATGAATATTACGCGAATGTCCCTGTTCATAGCAAGAAGCATTTTCCGAATATTCTCGATATGCGCCTCTTCCTTGTCGGCTATCTGCACCTGAATAATCTTAGTCAAGCCGTCGACAAGCATAGCTACTTCCTTGCCGAACATCTTGGTGATAATATCCAGGCTTGTTTTATCAGAGCAATCCTCCACCGTATCGTGCAAGAGCGCCGCACATATGGAGTCCGTATCAAGACCAAGCTGTGCTACTATTTCAGCCACGGCAACAGGATGGCATACGTAAGGCTCTCCACTCAGTCTGTACTGACCTGCGTGGAGCTCCTTAGCGTACAAAAAAGCCCTTTTAATTTTTTCTAAGTCATAATTTCGCTCGTTTTTCTCAATAACAGCGAGCAAGGGTTGCATTTCGTTAAACATAACTTTATCTCATTTGAGAGCGTATTTTTTTTAGAATACTGGATTTATTCAGGTTCTTTTTCGTGGTTGAATACTGAAGCTTAAAGCGGTATTTTTCATCTTCAAACTCATCTATCTGCAATAGATTCATCTCCTTAAACACCATGATTATAAATTTAAGCTTCACATAACCGATCTCACGTGCGGAATTACCCGAAAGCTTTGTGAGCAGATCCTTATGCGTAAAGGAGTCAATACCGGCGTGAAGTGAATTTTGCAAAAATTTATAAACCGCCACAAAGTCCTCGCGCTCCGGGAAATATCCTTCATCGCGCGTAAACGTAGCGCCCGCTTTGATATCCTCAAATCTTTGCCTGTTATATTTGTACTGCTTCTCGCTTGACATCGATATCTTAATGTCTCTTATTATGAGCTGAACGCTCTTTCTGTCAAGCCATTCGTTAATTCCGAGGTTAAAAAGAATATCTACCTTATCTCCGGCACAAACACCGAGATCGGAGGGAGAATTTGAGAAGTACATGGCCGAAAGACTCGTTTTTCCGTCAGTTAAAGTAAAACGTGTATGCTTGTTATCGCTTACGCCCGTAACTTCCGAAACGGAAACGTTCTTCATAATAAACTGCGGAACAGGATTACCTACACCGTAGGGTTCGAGGAGCTGCAACGAATCCGCCAAAGAAAGCGAGGCGTCCGCAAAGTCGATCTCACAATCCGCCTCAATTACCGGAACCATATCCTCCTCCGACAGATTAGCGCGTGCGAATTCGTTGATTTTTTCTATAAACAAGGGGAGCTGTTCTCTCGTTACCGAAAGACCCGCAGCAAGCTCGTGCCCTCCGAATTTAACAAGATGATCACTGCAATAGCACAGAGCGTCCACGAGGTTCATCCCCTTGATGCTCCGTCCCGATCCCTTACCTACGTTTTCAAGATGATCTACATCCTCGTCATTTCCTTCAAACGATACGAGTATCGAAGGACGTGAATACTTCTCTGTTATTCTTGAAGAAACAATACCGATTACACCGTGATGCCAATCATCAGCATCAAGGACGATTACCGGATTGTTTTTAATATCCAGAGTCTCGATTTTATCGTACGCTTCTTGCATTATTTTATTCTCTTCAGCCTGCCGTTCCTTATTTGCCGAGCATAGCTGTTCTGCGATCTTAACAGCCTCGGAATATTTTTCGGAAAGGAAAAGCTCAACCGCTATGGTAGCGCTTCTTACTCTGCCCGCGGCATTAATTCTTGGTGCCAGAGTAAATCCGATAAAGCTTGAAGTGATCTTGGTTCTTCTCTTTTTTCGACCTCTGTCAAAGCGTTCGTTATGTCGACCGTCCTGCTTATTGGAAGAAACATCAATCAGAGCAGCAAGACCTACTCTGTTAGTATTCTCGATCATGTTAAGTCCGTACTTAACAATAATTCTGTTTTCTTCCTTTATAGGCATAACATCCGCTATCGTTCCTATCGCGACGAGATCAGCGTATTCTTTTATAATACGGAGCGTGGATTTCATACGGCTATCGCCGCTCCTGAACTCCTCGTAAGCGCAAATAAGCTTAAATACGACGCCAACGCCTGCAAGCTCCTTGAATGGATAACCGCAATCCGGGCGATGGGGGTTGATCACCGCAGTTGCCTCGGGGAGATCGGAACGGCACTCGTGGTGGTCAGTGATAAGAAAATCCACACCGACACTTTTAGCGTATGTAACCTCCTCGTTAGCTGTTATACCGGTATCAACCGTTATGATAAGCTTAGTTCCGGCATCTCTGATGCTGTCAATTGCGCCGACAGATACGCCGTATCCCTCACCGGAACGGTTTGGGATATAATACTCGACGTTTGCGCCGAGCGATTTCAGATAGAGATATAATGTACAAACGGAAGTCACTCCGTCGACATCGTAGTCACCGTAAACTGTAATCTTCTCCTTATTGTCTAGCGCTTTTTTTATGCGCTGCACGCCCTTCATCATATCTGCCATATCAAACGGATTGCGAAGCATCTCGTTTTCCATTTTGACAAATGAAGCGGCACTCGTGGGGTCTTGATAGCCGCGATTGTAAAGCAACTTGGCTATAATAGGATTAACTCCAAGCACGCGAGAAATCAGCGCTACGGCAGATTTAGCCTCTGCGGTGTCAGGAGTGTTGGTAATCCAGACCTTCTCCTTTGCTATTTCGTTTTGTAAGAGCATATTAAAAACCATTAGTGGGGTTGCCCCCGCCTTTCAATTTATTAACTAAGTAAGGCAGCTCCCGCTGCGGGACCGCGGTCTTGATTTCACCCGCGGTAGAGGTTGTCCTCTTATGGCTTATATCTATTGATTAATGTGATTGCAGTATATACTCCGTCAATAGCGGCACTGGTTATTCCGCCTGCATATCCTGCCCCCTCACCCGCAGGATATAGATTATCATATCCTGTAGCGAGCCTGGTAACGTTATTTCTGATTATTCTCAGAGGCGCACTCGTACGTGTCTCAGCGCCGGTAAGGACCGCGCCGGGATGCGCAAACCCCTTAATTTTTCTGTCAAAGTCGAGAATTCCTCTTCTCAAAAGTTCAACCACGTTAGTAGGTAAATATTTCGACGGATCGGCAAGCTTTACTCCCACCCCATCCATATACGTCGGTATAATATCAACGGGCTCATTTGAGCACTTGCCCGCGAGGAAATCACCAACAGTAATGATTGGTGCGGAATAGTCACCGCCGCCCGCAGCAAATGCCGCTCTCTCGATCCTTCGCTGATACTCAATAGCAGATCTTGGATCAGATCCGTAATCCTCTTTAAATATCGAGCAACAAACGGCGCTGTTTGAATTCTTACCATCTCTTGCGTGAGCGCTCATGCCGTTGACTACAACTCCGCCGGTCTCGCTCGCGGCGGCAACAACGGTTCCGCCCGGGCACATACAGAACGTATATACGCCGCGTTCCTTGGTGTTGTACGAGAGATTGTACTCCGCGTGTCCGAGCTTTGAATTCGAGGCAAAATCCCCGTACATTCCTCTGTCGATGATCTCGGCGGAATGTTCTATTCTCATACCCACCGAGAATGGCTTTGGAGCTATATCGAATCCACGGTCTATCAGCGTGAGATAAGTGTCTCTTGCGCTATGTCCGATCGCGAGTATCAGGGCAGAACAATCGATAACGCCGTTGTTGGTGTATATCCCGGTAATTTTCGTACCCGAAGTTCTGTAATCCTTGAACTCTGTATGATACATTATCTTACCGCCGAGCTCCTCTATACGAGAAATTATCCTCTCGACGACTACGGATAAAATATCAGTGCCGATATGCGGCTTAGCAAGGTAGAGTATTTCCTCCGGCGCTCCGAACTCCACAAATCGTCTTAGTACATAAGCGGACATTGAATCATTAATGCGTGTAACGAGTTTTCCGTCAGAGAACGTTCCCGCTCCACCGGCGCCGAATTGAATATTCGTATCAGTATCAAGAATCCTCGTTCTTTTGAATCGCTCAATGCGCTCATTTCTTTCAGCTACGGATCCGCCGCGTTCGATAACGATAGGCTTGTACCCATTTTCTGCCAACAAAAGTGCGGCAAACAGTCCGCAAGGACCGGAGCCGACTACCACAACACCCGAGTCAAGCTTCTGATCGCCGATCATTATACTCGGCTCGGAATAATTATAACAAACGACTCCGCAGGCTTTTAATTTTTCCTCGGGAACCGATGGCAGTTCACCGCTGACAATAACCGAATAAACGAATTTTACATCGTTCTTTTTTCTGGCATCAACGCTTCGTCTGTATATTGAAAACTCACAGTCCGCAGAATGTATACCAAGGGACGCAAGCTTTTTTGACGCAATAGTAAACGCCTCCTGATGAGAGGCGTTTATAGGCAAAGTTATGTTATTTACAATATAACTGTGAGTAGAATAACTCATGTAACCTCTGCTGCTCTCGTGAAGGTCGGAATCACGAGAAGCCGTCCTTCTATATATTAAAGTAAAGCCAAAGTAAAAAAGCGACTACCGCGCACGCAAGAAACGTGAAAATGCTGCTAATTTTAATTCCTAAAATATCCTTTTTCATTTGATTTCCTCATTAAAAACGAAAAAACTATTCTTCCGAAGGATTACAGCTGATCCTCAAAACGTTTTCGAGAAGAAAATCTTTGAGCTCATCAAGCTTAACGTTTCTCATAAGCGAGAAATCATAAGCTATAGAAATTGTACCTGTTTCTTCGGAAACAACAATGACGATCGCATCACTTCTCTCCGCCAAGCCAATTGCCGCCCTATGGCGAGTGCCGAGACTAGAGTCAAGGTCAACGCGCTGTGTCAAAGGAAGGAAGCATCCGGCGGCAAGGATCTTGTCTCCGGAAATAACGACAGCGCCGTCGTGAAGCGGTGCTTTATTATAGAATAAATTTCTGATAAGAAGATCGTTTACGTTGGCATCAATTACAACGCCCATTCTTATAACGTCAGAAAGACGAATAGAGCGTTCAACTACAATAAGAGCACCCGTCGATTCTCTGGAAAGCTCGGTGACCGCGGAGCAAATATTGTCTATGGCGTTGCGATACTGTTCCTTTTTCTTCTTGCGATCGCTAAAGCTCATAATTCCTTTCAGTGAGCCGTTACCGATTTTCTCAAGTGCGTCACGTATCTCGGGCTGGAAAATTATAATAACCACGAGAAGACCGCTTCCAAGTATTGTGCTGAACAACTTATAAAGCACATTGAATCGGAGAAACCACGATAAAGCCGAAAGTCCCGCTAAAACGACGAGTCCCGTAACAAGGGCACCGGCCTTGCGTCCCTTCAGCAGATGGAACGCGAGAAAAAGCATTACGGCGAGAATAATGATTTCAATTAAGTCTTTAAGATGAAAATTGCTGATGGCGTTTTTGCACTTTTCAACAATCTCGGAAACATTCGAGTCAAATAATGACGTAAGCATCATAACAATCTATCCTTATGAGCGCGCACATAAGCGCTACTTTATTTAAAATATTATCCATTTTTTATTATAACACAAACTTTGATAAATTTCAATGGTTTTTTAATTATTTATTTTCAACGCAAGAAAATCCGTAAAAAAATCGCATTATTTTCGAATATATCCTTGACACAATTTTATTGTTGTTGTATAATATGTATCAAATGATACAGTTTTGTCGGGTGAAAGGGGCGTTATGACTGCTTACTCATCATTTTTCAAAAAAACGTTTATATTCAAAGATATAAGCGATGACATTGTCGAACTATTACTAAAAAGCATTAAGATCGAAGAAAAAAGCTATCAAAAAGATGATGCCATTTATTCTCCTGATGATTTTGAGAGAAAAATCGGCTTTGTATACCGCGGCGAATGCTTGATCGGACGTCATACCGGCGGAGGCTTTGTACCGCTGAATTCAATTACGGCGCCTGATTCCTTCGGCATAGTAACGGTTTTTTCCGACCGCGGAGAATTCCCTACCGTTGTAAAGGCAAAAAACGCCTGCACGGTATTATTCTTCCCGGCCGAGGATGTTACGGCTCTGATTGAGAAAAATCCCCAGATTTCACTAAACGTTATCGAGTTTCTGACACGAAAGATCAACTTCCTAAATGACAAAATTGCAACGTTTTCCGGCGGAAGTGTGGAAGAAAAGCTCGCCAGCTACATACTCGCGCTCCACAAAAAACATAATTCATTGCAATTTGATTTCAACAAAAAGAAAAGCTCCGAAGCGCTGAACTGCGGCAGAGCATCCCTTTACAGAGCGATAGACTCATTCGAAAAAGAAGGATTTATAACATTCGAAAACAAAAAAATAAATATAAATGACCTCAAAGGTCTCGAAAGGATTTTAAAATGAAAAAAGCACTCGCACTAGTATTAACAATAGCAACGTTTCTCCTTACCCTAACCTCTTGCTCTTTAATTGATAAGGTTTTCAACAAAGACGCTGACGAGAACAATACCGTTATCAGAATAGCCTATATGAACGGACCTACCGGAATGGGAATGGCGAAGCTAATACACGATAATGGCGGCGTTGACGGCAACGAAAAGTACCAGTTCGTAAAATACGACAACGTACAGCTCGCGACCGCTGATCTCGTAGCCGGAAAGATCGATATGGCATGCATCCCCACCAACAACGCAGCAACTCTTTACAACAATAGCGGAAAGATAACCGTCCTCGCTCTCAACTGTCTCAACTCGCTTTTCATTATGACTAAAACCGGTGTTGAGATAAACGATATATCGGATCTTGAAGGAAAAACCATTT
>CAYWPS010000035.1:0-15858 GCA_964460165.1 uncultured Ruminococcus sp.
AGGCTCGGCGTATGTTAATACGCCTCTCGCCTTGAACAACGAAGCTTTTTCCTCAGATCTGCCTACCCCTATCAAGCTTTTGGGGCTGTCTCAATTTTTTGCATTTGAGACAGCCCCCTGTAACTCTGTATGTCGTCAGATGAAATTACCACTCTATCTCGATAACTACCGCTTCGGACGAGAGATCGTCTATCGGAATGCCGTGCATGCGAAGGAGCGTCAGGGCAATACCCGTCTCCATGCTGAACTCATCGGGCGTTTTTTCTATCGCGTATGGGAGCTCCTCTCCTGTATTGAGGAGGGTCACGCGCTTCGGCAGGGAGGGTGCGCCCTCGATGATTGCCGCGGAGGAGATAGTGCCGCCGTAGAAGTGAAGGTAGGTTTTTCCGTCCTTGCGGGTGAATATGCAGTCACCGTGCAGTGCTCTCAAGGGTAGCTCCTCCCTCTCGTGCTCAACGAGCGCTCCGCGCATACGGTTGTACCAATCGCCGATCTTTAAGAGTCTTTCCGAATAATCCGAGGTTATCCTGCCGAGCGAGTCAGGACCTACGTTGAGAAGGTAGCTGCCGCCCATAGCCATAATTCTGTCAATGGCAGATATGAGATAGCGGGTCGAATAGAAATCCTCTCCGCTTCTGTATCCCCAGCTCTGCTCTCCGAGCGAGTTGCACGCCTCGGTCATCCTTGAGAAGCGCGCGCCCTCTATCTTATCAAGCTCTCTTTCAGGGGTGGCAAAATCTCCGCCGCCCCAGCCTCTGTCGTTAATGATGATGTCGGGCTGGAGACTTCTGATAAGCTCGTTCATCGACGGGTCGTTTATCTTCGCGGGTATATCCCAGAAGAACGTGTATATAGGGCCGTAGCCCGTCAAGAGCTCCGTGATCTGTGCCTTGACGAATTCGCGGTAGCCGTCCATATCCGATCTGCCGCCGTAATTCTTGGACTTCCACTGATGTGTGGATACGTCGTTATAACCGAGAGGATGGTGCCAGTCGGGATTTGAGTAATAGAAGGAGAGGAGCATACCGTGCTTTTTGCAGGCATCCGCGAGCATCTTTATGACGTCCTTGCCGTAGGGGGTGTTCATTATGTTGTAATCGGTCTGCTTTGTGTCCCACATACAGAAGCCGTCGTGGTGCTTGGTCGTGATACAGATATACTCCATTCCCGCACGCTTGGCAAGGAGCACCCACTCCTCGGGGTCGTATTCCGTTGGATCGAACTCGTCCATGTACTTCTCATACTCCGAGTTATCAAGATCGTATCTTGCGAGTATCTGCTCGTGCACCGCGGGGATCGAATAAAGTCCCCAGTGTATAAACATGCCGAACTTGTTATTTGTTTTCACTTTCATTCTCCTTGCTTCTCAAATATCGCATACCGCAATGCTGATGTTATGTAAATAATTGTTGTCAATATCAGACTAAGTTCTCGTGTTTTTCCTTTTTCTCTTCGGCAGCGGATATATCAGAAGACCTACCTGATACCTTCGTCTTTATCAGATAATACACCGAGTAGAAGGCTACGATATAGACGAGGAACAGAAGAACGACCAGTATAGGATAGAATACCGGACTGCCGCCTACGAGGTTATAGACTATGTCGTATGGGGTGCCGTCGCCCGCCATTAAGAACATGTAGTTGTAATCGAGAAGGACGTTTGCGGTATAGGCAGCCACGCAGAACGAAAGCAGTATCGCGAAGGTGATGCCGATATTTTTCTTCTTCATGCTCTCCATACCGGAGATGACTATGTAAAGCGAGGAGAAGCCGGAAATGGAGTGGGTCACAGCCGATACCGTGTTGTCAAACGAGAGCACGGGATAGGAGCTGTAATTGTTGCCCGCAAGATAAGTACCGAGCACCGCGCCCAGTATGCCGAATATGAAGACGAAGTCGAGAGCCGCCTCCTTAATTCTTCCCTTTGAGAACGCCGCGAGCGGAATGGTTATGAGCTGTATGCTGCAAAGGAACAGCGGAAGCTCGGTGATCCAGCCCATCGGGTCGTTTCCTCTTACGCACATGATAATTATTTTAAACAGCTCAAAGGAGTCGATAAGTATCGCCGCCCACACGAGAACGAGATTTTTCGTCCTATCGTCCGCGTTTCTGTTTTTTCGTCCGAGCATTACCGCCGCGGTAACCATTAACGCCATAAAGCAGGTGACGAAAGCTATATGCTGCCAGGAAAAATACCCTTCAATCGGGCGTTGATATTCTCCAAAGCCGAAGAATTCTCTCATTTTTGACCTCTTACATCTTACGTATTTTTCCTTAATTATAACTTAAATGTCGTATTTTGTAAATAGTAAAAACGGATTTTCGTAAATATGCCTAAAATTTTCAAAAATTTAACTGTTTTTAGGTAATATTCTCTTGCGCATGACGGCGCCGCGTGTTATAATGAGGGTAGATCGATAATTTTTTGGAGGCAGAAAATGAAACGGCTGATAGCGTTAGCACTTATAATCATCAATATTTTTCTTCTCTCGTCCTGCGCGGTCACGGAGGAGATAGTCAGTAAGATCCCATTTTTTAACAACAGCGGTAACGTCACGGTAGACGGCAACATCCCCCCCGAGGCAGACGAGAACGAGACTAAGCCCGACGGTGAAGCCGAGGAGGTAAAAAGGACCTACGTTGACTTCACACCGAGCGAGAAGGCGCTCTTTAACACCTATATCGGCGTTGTGATCCCCTTCATCCCCAACGATGCGTATTACGTAGAGGGATATTACGACACGGACGATTACGAGCACGGCATAAACTTCTATACCGTGGATAACACCGAGGATGAGTTCAAGGCTTATCTTGCAAAATTCTCGGATTATACTCTCACGGGAACCGACACCGACGAGTACGGTGACACGTGGTACCGCTACGTCAAGGACGACGTGGTCGTGGACCTCTCCTACTACGAGTACTCCGACCGCTTCTACGTAGACGTCTACGTCTATTCGTCGCTCAGCACGGATATAGACGACGGCAGTGACGGCGACGGCAACTCCGGCAACGATGGCAACGGCGCCGTCGCAAGCTCCAAGGAGGCTGAGTGGCGCAGTGCGTACGACTGCATCACCGTTGCGGAGGCGCTCGATATCTGCGAGCAGGTCGGTAACAGCAATTCGGCTGAAAGGTATTACATAATAGCAACCATCCTCTCTATCACGAATTCCCAATACGGAGAAATGACGATAGCGGATGAGACCGGCGAGATATACGTTTACGGAGTTGACAGCTCTGACGGCAGTTTGGACTTCGAGGATATTACGGACAAGCCCGAGGTTGGCGACGTGATCCTTATCTACGCTATCCTCAAAAATCACAACAACACGCTTTGCGAAGTGCAAAACGGTTTGCTCATCGACTTCTACACCCCCGAAAGCACCGATTCCGGCAACACGGATACCGGCTCGGACAACGGCGCCGTCGCAAGCTCCAAGGAGGCTGAGTGGCGCAGCGCGTACGACTGCATCACCGTTGCGGAGGCGCTCGATATCTGCGAGCAGGTCGGCAGCACGAAGAGCGAAGATCAATACTATCTTATAGCAACCGTGGTAGAAATATCCGACACGTATTACGGTAATATGACGGTCAAGGATTCAACCGGTCAGATCTACGTTTACGGCTCTTACGGCGCTGACGGCGAGAATAGATACGGTGATCTCTCCGTAGCCGTCCCGCAAGCCGGAGACGTCGTACTGTTCTATACCAAATTCGTTACCTATCAGGGCACTCCGGAGATGTGCAGCTCCTGGATAATCGACTTCTACACCCCCGAAAGCACCGATTCCGGCAACACGGATACCGGCTCGGACAACGGCGGCGCTCACACCTACACCGATTTTACCGCGGATGAGAAGGCACTTATGAACGAGCGCATCGGACTCGTTATCCCCTTCATTCCCAACGACGACTACTTCGTCGAGGAATATAACGGAGAGGATTACGGGTACGACGGTGAATACGGCATATACTTTTGCGCAAGCGGCAATACCGTAGCGGAATTTGAGGCTTATCTTGAGAAATATTCCTCTTATACCTACGACGGAACAGAGGCTGACGGCGATGACACTTGGTATTACTATTCCAAAGGTGAGGTATATATCGACTTGATCCACTACTACTACTCAAACGATTACTACCTTGAGCTTTACGCATATATTATAACGGACGACACCGACGCGGGCAACACCGGTAACGGCTCGGGAAGCAACACGGGTAGCGGCTCTGCAACCGATGTCGATCTCATAACCAACGCGGGCGCGGGCTTGCCCGAGGCAAGCGGCGGCGTATTCAATGTCGATCTCACAAAGGCGGAAAAGGTAAAGGACGTTACCGATCAGGGATACTACCTCGACGGCTGCCCCACAGTCGGCTCTCCCAAGGTGCTCGTTATCCCCGTTCAGTTCTCCGACGTATCCGCGACGAGCAAGAATTACACCTTGGATGCTATCGTCAGCGCATTCTGCTCAGATGACGCGAACGACGGCTTCTATTCGGTATATGAGTACTATCTCATATCAAGCTACGGAAAGCTCACTCTCGACATTACCGTGCTTGACTTCTGGTTCCAGCCCTCCGAGGACAGCGAGTATTACCTCGAGCAGACCTACGATTATTACGGAAGCTCGATCGCGATAGGCGACCAGCTTATTATGGACGAGGCTCTCGCGTACATAGCTAACTACACGAGCATAGATCTTTCCGACTACGACACGGATAATAACGGCACTATCGACGCCATCGTGCTTATCAACACGCTCGACGTTTCGTCCGATTCGGACATGAATTGGGCATACCGCTACTGGAATATATACGCCGACGACGAAGGCTACTGCTACGAGTACGACGGTGTAAGCGCCAACGACTACGTGTGGGCGTCCTATCAGTTCCTCCACGAGAGCTACGACGAGGACGGAAACGCCGTATATAGCGATACCGACGGTATAAACACCTACACCTACATCCACGAGTTCGCTCACATTCTCGGCGCTGACGACTACTATGACACCGCGTACGTTGAGCATCCGATGAACGGTCTCGATATGATGGACGCTATGTTCGGCGACCATAACCCCTACACCAAGTTCAACCTTGGCTGGATAACCACGTCGCGCCTCGTAGTCACCGAAGGAAGCATCACTCTCACCCTTGAGGACTTCTCGAAAAACGGCGATACCATAATCATCGCTAACAACTGGGATGAAGCGCTCGGCGCGTATCAGGAGTACTACGTACTCATCTACTACACGAACAACGGTCTTAACTCGGGTGACGATGGCTACTTCGTCCGTGACGGAGTCGTGGTATATCACGTCAACGCCTCTCTTTACTCCGAGGTTTACGAGGGCGAAACCTACTACGATGTGTATAATAATAACACCGACCCCTCGGATGATAACGGCACGGAGGACAACCTCATAGAGTTTGTTAAATCGAACCTGGACGAGTACACCTATATCGAAGGAAGCACGCTCCCCACGGTGACCGACGACCTCGGCAGCGAGCTCGGCTACACCTTCACGGTTGATTCGCTCACCGAGGACTGCGCTACAATAACCTTCACCGCGGCGTGATCCGGTCGCGCATTAGCAATTCTCAAGTAAAATAAACGGAAAGCGACAGCTTTTTGCCAAAGAGCAGGAGGCTGTCGTTTTTTATCTGCTATTATGTAAAATTCCTTCGCCAAAACACCTTGACAAAACGATCGTGTTGTGCTATTATATTATAGCGCAAGCAGATTTACGCGTTTAAAGCGCACTGTTAAAATACGGAGCTTCCGAAAGAGC
Source organism: uncultured Ruminococcus sp. (assembly GCA_964460165.1). Classification (GTDB taxonomy): domain Bacteria; phylum Bacillota; class Clostridia; order Oscillospirales; family CAG-272; genus UBA1740. The sequence goes on from CAYWPS010000035.1 coordinate 5,793, forward strand.
CTAGCTCAATAGTAAGCACCGCCTCGGGTGTTCTCCCCGTGTAAAAACAGAGGACGAAAAACTTAAAATGCGGATGTGGCGGAACGGCAGACGCGCTGGTTTCAGGTAACGCTACCTCTGTGTAATTTCTGCGGAGTATGCTGAAAAGTAAGATTTATCCGAAGAGTAAGCACCGTCTCGGGCGTTCTCCCCGTGTAAAAATAGAGGACGAAAAACTAAAAAATGCGGATGTGGCGGAACGGCAGACGCGCTGGTTTCAGGTTCCAGTGAAGAGATTCGTGTGGGTTCAAATCCCGTCATCCGCACCAAGCCTAAAAAGCCTTGAAAACACTACGTTTTTGAGGCTTTTTTACTTTTCGCCCATACAATTTGTCGACAAACGCATCCCCTAAGACGTGGATTATTGTACATTTTCGCCTTCAAGTTACTGTGTTTACACCATTTTTGCTTCGCTAAAGCTAAAGTTTTAAGGATCGTATTATAGGTGTGGTAGATAACTTCTTTTTGACATAATACATTTTTAAAAACGTTATTCTTCTTACAGTACTAATATTGATATTAACTTGATAAATGAATATAAAGATTATTGCTCACTCAAACAAATTAGGATTTCTAGGAATATCCTATTTCACTGATATATAACGCTATGTTTTTGTATTTTATACATAATACAGTTTTTAACTGAATTGACAATAAATATAAAATATGATATAATTTTGTCGAATAAATAAAACATAGAGGTGCGTAATACATGCAAAAAAATACAAAAAGAGAAAACATTAAAGAAAATATAAAATACTATAATAGTAAAAAGCACAGATATGCACTTATTGCATATCTAGTTCTTAGTTTTGCATTATGTGCATTTATTTTCCCTTGGATTTTAAAATTGTTATATCTCTGTTTCGAGTTCTTTGGATTTGAAGAAACAAACCTATTGCCTGATTTTTTGGGAGGGCTTTGCGGTATTTTAATCGCTGCTATATTAGATTCTACAATCATTTCTAGATTGGCTCACTTAAAAAAGTATGATGCCATAGTCGATGTGTTGATAAGCGAAGTTAATGTTACTTCGGAGTATTTAAAAAAAGAACAATACTATCCTGGGTATATTATCCCTATACCGATCTTAGAAAGCATTGTTAACTCGTACGAAGCTATATCAATTTTTTACAACCTACCAAGATATTTCTGGGGAAACGAAAAAGGGATTATTTCGGAAGAAATAAGAAAATTAGCAACTTCCCTAAAAAGCTTAAATGTTATTTTAGGAACTATGCCATTGTCTAATTTACCCAAGGACAAGCCTCTGAGTGTCAAGGAAATCTCTAAAGTAATGGATAAACTACTCTTTGAAAAGTTTAAAAATTGTATTGATGATAGCTTGGAACATATTAGTAATATAAAAAAAGCAATGATCAACCTTACAGAAAATCAGGAGAAACAATAATATGGACAATCTACTATTGACTACAGGCTTAGCAAAAGCACTTTACGATGAACATTCGAAGCAGGAATCCATACCAGTGTCAGATGAGCATGAACATCCCATCGAATTTTTGGCATATGAATTTTCCAAGTGCTTTTTTAGTTCAAGTATAAAAGAATATCTTGAACAACATTCGACCCCATCATTATCAGCGATTAGCTCAGATCTTCTAATTAAGATAGATGAATTTTCGAAAATATATAAAGACATTCATACAATTAGGAAATGCCAAGATGATTTAACGACAGAAACAAGAAAAAATGGCTTATTAACTGTATTAAATGAGGAAGAAAAATTAGGTAGATTTATACTTAAAGCAATAGAGAATTCCAAATCACATGAATACAAGAGAATTTTTTGCTTAAAAAGCCCTGTAGGTTCATATAAAAACAGACTTCTACAATACATATATTTATATTGTGCTGCAACTAGCAAAACGTTTCTACCACTTTATATTGATCTATCCGTTTTTGAAGGCGCTGACTCTGTTGGAGAAAAAGTGAATACACTTTTAAAACAACTCGAAAATTTAATTTCTACCGCCACATTAAACAACAAAACAACCTTAGTTTTTTTTGACAATGTAAGGCGTTTTGAATGTGGAATGCGGAATCACTATGATCAAATATTTAATTTTGTAAATGCAAATGATAAAGACTGTAAAATCGTGGTAGGTACAGATACACTAAACACTGCGACCAACCGAAAGGATTCCAACGCATTGTCGGAAGATTATATTAATACGGTAAAAATTACTTCTTTAAATTTAGATAGAAAAAAAGAAGCTATTGCATTTATAGAAAACTGTATATCGTGTTTTAAACATGATGTAAGCCTTTCTGGAAGCACCAATTATGGAAAAACTGCTGATGAAATTCTTTCCACTCTTATTGATTTAAAATTCGTAGCGCTAGATGCATATATCGTTAAGAAAATGTTAGAAATTATGGTTTCAAAGTCATTAGATGGTGTTTTGACACACAGTTTATCAGGAATATATGCGATAATTAGCAATATTAAAGATACTGAGTGTTTTGAAGAAGCATTTTTGTACGATTATGATATTAATAAGAATTGGGATGATTTTAAAAAAACATCAAAATGGTGGCGATCAGCAATAGACCACCGGAGTGTTTTTGACTACTACACAGCAAAATACTACTATAATTGCCTAAAAAAAATCTTAACTAATAACGGAAAGATTAGTGACCTTCCAGATATTATATTGACTAACTCCATAAATAGATTTTTACTTTCAATGCTGAATACTAAAGATTGGGAAATGTTTATAGAATATATCAAGTTGAACTTTGGTGTATTTGACATTGATAATACCACCATTTATTGTAGTGATCAAATAATAGCCCAAGTATCTTTTTTAATTGGGAGAGTTCCTAAAGAAGCCTTATACTGTTTAAAAAGAAAAAAGATTGATGTTTCAAAAATACTTAAAGAAATCAAAACACTGTTTGATCGCAGCTTGATTAAAATGGACAATGAATATAATAATAATGCTACACGGGAAAATTTACAACAACTTAGAATAAAGTATTTTTTATTGCGTACAATTCAAGTTGATTTGATTAAAAATGGGGACATTAATACTCTAAATGAGTATATAGAGCAACTTATCTCTAATAAAATAGCAAATGATGTTAATACAGGATATCACCTAGATTATTACGGTGATGTATGCGTTTTCGATGTTCCTCATCATTCTTTTATAAATGTAAATTTGCAAGATTTAACAAGTAAAGGTGTCAACACTTTACGAAAATTATGTATAAAAATAGAAAACTGCATTTATAAAGATTCAAGCGACGATAATTTTTGTATGCTTACGCTTAATTTATATACATATTGCGAATTGATTCAAACTAGAAAAATTTCAAATTCTCTCAATGTTGATAAGTACTACATAGACAATCACATTGATAAATGTACTATTTTTTTAAATCGCTTCTGTAGTATCATGGAAAGAAACAACAATGTGGAAATAAGCCGCGACATATTACAATATTTCCTAAAAAAAAGAGATGAATTAAACAGAAAAAATTTCAATCGAACATATAACAAATTAAATTTCGAACTAAGCAAACCGCGTCAAGGTTGGTTGAAGCGAAATATAAGTGGCGCTGAAAGCATTTCAGAGCACATGTATAACACGTGGCTTATGGCTGTAATCTATTTGCCTGACATATATGAAGATGAAGATAGATTTTCTGGAGAATACAGCAAAGGAAAAATTTTAAATTTGTTACTCATTCATGACATAGGAGAAGCTGATATTGGAGATATAATTCGAGGTCAAAAGACAAATGACGATAGATCTAAAGAAGAAAATGCTGTACATTCGTTTGTTGATACATTTTTCCCTAAGTTATCGATGGAACTTATTGCTCTATGGAGAAGTTCAGAATCGAAAGATAATGACATAAACGCTCGAATAGCAAAAGATATTGATTACATTCAAGCCGTATATCAGTATTGTTGTTACGTAAAAAATGGCACTAGCAAATTCAATGAACATGATTGGGAATCTTGGTGTAAAGACTTAGAAGAAATTTCTACTAATATGGGAAGAAAAATAATATACAATGCTATTCTAAACAACCCCGAATTCACAAGAGAAAATCAAAGCGAATTATCAAAAGCTATCTGTAACTTTAAGTCAAAATTCAAGCAAATTGATTAGTTTAAAACAACTTACAAATTTTGTCAATGAATAAACTGTTACCATAGATAGCAGTTGAAATCATGCAACGCTATCTTACTAGTAATTAAGCAATTAGATGAGTCAAATCTTCTCGTCTTCGCAAACGTCAATAAGCCTTGAAAACGCTACGTTTTTAAGGCTTATTGTGCTTTGTAGCTCACTCTTTTTTCGTTAGCAGACGCTCGTTAAAATTGTGAATTTTTGTATATTTCTCGCGTTTCAAGGTAGTGCGTCTGCCATAATACAACGATAGTATAATCCTTATGTACTCGTGCTTGATTTATGTCGAAAAATATGGTATAATGTTGTAAAACTTATTAAGGAGCATCATTATATGATATTGGATATATCTCAAGAAAGTTTTAGAAATATATTTGGCGACGGTACTTTTGATTTACCAATACGATGGGATGGTAAAAATTTTGAGGATTCGCTTAGTGAATTGTTTAAAGAATATATTTTTAGAGTCTGTAATGAACAAAATGCTGATTGTTCAATGAAGTCTTATTTTCAATACACCAAAAACGAGTTGAATATAAGTACATGCCATGTTAATGATAACTGTCCAGGGCATGTTATTAAGCAAGTGTGTAATGATTTAGTAAAAGCAGTCGGCCTATATTTAAACGGATTTCCGGAAAGGGCATACAATATCTTTAGCAAAATCATGAAACTGGTAATCCCTACACCAATCAAGATATATCCAAAAACCAGTTGGACTAATCCCTTTAACGAGAACGATCCATTAAATTTATTTAGAGTTGTTTCGGTTAGCGATAACATAAATCATCCCCGAACGCGCGTTTTTCATACTCCGTATTCATTACGAACTAAAGTAGGAACTAATAGATACAGTATTGCGGGATTCCCAAGCTTATACTTAGGAACAAACATTGAATTGTGTATGGAAGAAATACATAGCAATCCATACGAATCATTTTCCCTCTGTTCGTTATTTAAAATCGTGCGTGATTTTAGAGAAAATCAAACTAAAATTGATGTTATAGAATTAGCTATTAAACCTCAAGATTTTCTAACTCATAACGAGATAAATTATGATAATTATCGTGGAAGAATAATAAATCCCAATTTACTTAGAGACTCAGATGTTAGAAGAGCGTATTTGATTTGGTATCCAATAATCGCAGCAAGTTCGTTTATAAGAGCTTACAAAAACGATCCTTTTGCACCGGAATATATCATCCCTTAATTACTTATGCAATGGATAAGAAATTGGAGCAAAGTACATAAAAACAAATTATTGGGCATTAGATATTTTTCTTGCTCATCAAAAAAGGCTTCAGAATTGGGATTTAATTACGTATTTCCTACAAGCGGAAAAAAGCACGAGGAGGACGACAGATACTGTGAAGTGCTAGTTGATTCATTCAGGGTTAGCTCGCCTGTATTTATCCACGAATTTAACACTACAGAGAGTTGCGAAGATTATTTAACCAAATTACCCCATACCGACTTAAAACACATTTATGAATAGTATGAAAGCAGACAGAGTTTTTAGGCTCTGTCTGCATTTTCATTTACTTCTCTACTACTAGTATATCTCCGTGGCTTTTGTACATCGGATCGTCCTCGTCGTGCAGGAAGTCTATGTGCGTGGAGAAGTCGGCATTAAGCTGAATTTTGATTTTCAGCTTACCCTTTCGCTCGGTGATGATAATCTTCTTGATTAACATTCTGAGGCTCGTGTCGCTTATCGCACCGTTTTTTACTATCTCGTCGAGCATATCGATACCTTCCTTGATTTCAGCTTTGCGTTTCTTGATGGTTTCATCGTAGTTACGTATTTCCGCAATTTGCTCCGTGAAGCTCTTTATATCGGCTTCGCATGATTTCAGCATCTCGTCGTAAATCTCCGCGTGCTCTCGGTCGCGGATTCGCTCGAGGAGTATCAGTTGCTGGTCTTTTCTCCTTTGGTCGAGCTTTGACGTAAGCTCGGCTATTTTCTTTTCCGAGGTATTCCGCTTTGCGAGCCATCTTTTAACCTCTCCCTCTATGCTGTTGTAGTTCTTCTCGGCTTCGCTCTTGATGCTCATTATTTCCTTGTATATAAGCTTATCAAGGTCTGCTTCGCCTATCGTGTGCGGTGTGCACTGTCCCTTGCCGTAGCGGTGGTATCCGTTACAAGTGTATTCGAGGCGGATACCGTCGCCCGATTTTCTTCTACGGCAGACGAAGTTCGAGCCGCAGTTACCGCATTCGATGAGTCCTGCGTATCTGTGGCAGGGTGTGTCCTTCGAGGCTCTCACGTTCTTCTCCACCTTGTCCTTTAATAAAAATTGTGCCTGTTCCCATATCTCACGCGATACGATTGCAGGCACATAGTTTTCGTGGCGGTAATGTTCCTCGGGCGGAAGCATTTTACGCACACCGTTTATTTTATTCGTGTATGACTGGTGGCATACGAGAGTTCCCGTATAGAACTCGTTTTGGAGCACACGCTTCACCGTAGTGTTTATCCAAAGGTAACGGTGAGCTATCTCGGGTTTGTTATAGCCGAGCCTTTTGCCGAGCACTTGCTTCTGGTAGTAGCTCGGTGTTTTTATGTCCTCGTCATTAAGGATTTTTGCAATAGCCTTGAGTCCGTAGCCCGAGGTGTACATCTCGAATATCCTACGGACAATGGCTGCTTGTTCTTCGACGACTACGACCTCTCTCGTGTTCTTGTCCTTGAAGTAACCCATCGGAGGAATAATCACTATTCCTTCCTTTTGCTTCTGCTTATATCCCGCTCGGATTTTGCGAGAGATGTCTCGGCAGTACATATCGTTGAAGATGCCCTTGAAGCCTATCATAAGCTCGTCGTCTTCATTACTCGTGTCTATGTTCTCGGTTACCGAGAGAACACGCACCTCATTCTGACGTAGGAAGTCGATAAACACGGCTGTTTGCGTTTTGTGCCTTCCAAGACGGGATAGGTCTTTTACGATTATCGCGTCAATGCTTTTCTTATCCACCTCCTCGTAGATTTGTTCGATGCCTTCTCTGTCAAAGGTCATTCCGCTGACGTTGTCATCGTATGACTCGCCCACTATCGTGTGTCCGTTATTCTCAGCGTATTCGATAAGTATTTTGCGCTGATTTGTGAGCGAGTTCATCTCTCGGTCATCGTCACGTGAAAGTCGGTAGTATAACCATACTCTCATTGTTTTTTTCTCCTTTCTATATTTGTTTTGTAAATTTTAATAGTCAATTACGCAATATTTATCTCTTCGATATGCGTTTCGAACACAAGCTCCACGCTCGTTTTGTCATCATCGATATACTCTCTGATAACGTTTTTTAAGAATGCGTTGAATTCCTTGTCCGTACCAACGTACTCGTAGGATACGGATTCTATTTCGAGTTTATTTTTCTTCTTCATATATTTCCTTTCTTTTCATTACTCGTGTTGCTTGTTACGTATCCTCTGTGTACCAACACAATATCACAAAGGATTTGCAAAGTCCAGATCGAATCCGAATTGTTATCAGTTCAGACTTATTTTAATTAACACAAAAATTGACCACATTAAATTGTAACATTTAATAAATTGATAAAAGTTAGAGCTTAATTCTTTTCAAGCTTAATTTTAAAGCGTATCGATATCATATAAAAAGGAATCCCATAAACTATGTTACCAAAATTTATTTGCCATCCAGATTTTTCAAATTTAAAATTCATCAACATTTATAAGAAAGAATACGAACTATCCGTTCCACAGTTTCATCCCGAAAAGTATAAGAACAAACATATTCTTTTTAGAAAAACATTCGAACTCAAAGATATAAATTCTGCAATTATAAAAATAACAGCCGATGACTATTACAAACTATACATTAACGGTTGCTTTGTTACTATGGGTCCGGCACCTTCTTATCCATACCAATATAACTATAACGAAATTAATGTAACACGCTATCTTACTGAAGGAAAAAACACGATAGCTGTACACACATATTATCAAGGACTAGTAAATAACGTTTGGGTATCTGGCGATCTAAAAGAAATGCTATGGTGCGAATTATCAATAAATGGCAGTGTTGTCCTTGTTAGTGACGAAAGTTGGAAATGCGCTTACCATACCGCTTACAGCTCTGTAGGAATAATTGGGTATAGAACAGCATTTGCTGAGTGTTATGATAGCAGATCCAAAGAAGTCGGCTTTGAAAAAACAGATTTTGATGACTCTACGTGGTGTAACGCAGCAACACATCCCAACTCAAATTATAATCTTGTAAATCAAATTACAAAGCAAATATGCGTTTATAAAATGCCTGTCAAAGTAGCAAAACAAACTGATTATGGCTATTTTATCGACCTCGAACAGGAGATGGTTGGATATCTTAGTGTAACAGCGCACGGAACCACAGGGGATGTGGTAGATCTGCTATACAGCGAAGAGTTGAATGAAGATAAGAGTGTACGCTACAATATGCGCTGCAACTGCCGATATAAAGAACAATGGATTCTCTCCGGAAATAAAGATACTTTAAACAACTTCGATTATAAAGCTTTTCGTTATGTGGAATTACATATGCCAAGTAATGTTCAAGTTAGTGAGATCTCTATGATAGTGAGACATTACCCCTTTCAAAACCGTATCACTTACAATACTAGCAATAAGAAATTGCGCAGCATTATTAAACTATGCACAAACACAATGAAATACGGCACGCAAGAAAATTTCATAGATTGCCCTACTCGTGAAAAAGGACAATATCTAGGCGATGTATCTATTGCAGGTAAAGCACACAGCATATTAACAGGGGATGCAATTTTAATGAAAAAAGCTATTGTAGACTTTTGCAACTCTTCTTTGATTTGTCCGGGTATAATGGCTGTTTCGACTTCATCTAACATGCAAGAAATTGCCGATTATTCATTACAACTTACCGCTAATGCATTGTGGGTATATGAATTCGACAAAGATAAAGATTTCTTAAAAAAAGTTGAGCCATATCTAACAGGAGTTTACGAGTATTTCATAAAGTTTACAAATACTAATGGTCTATTACACAATCTGACTGAAAAATGGAACATAGTTGATTGGCCTGAAATTTTTCGCGATGAATACGCTTTTTTGTTATCACGCCCCCCTGTTAACGGATTGCACAATGTAATTAATGCATATTGGTACGGATTCCTTATGGACATGAATAAGCTTTACACAATTCTCGGGAAGAGCAATTTAACCCTTCAGGGCAAGGTAAAAGAATCTTTTTTTAATTCTTTCTACTCTGAGGAAATCGGACTTTTTTGCGATAGCGAATCAACTACTCATACATCAGTTCACTCAAATATTCTTCCACTTCTCTTTGGCATGTGTGATGATAACGACAAACTAAAGAAAAATATAATCAACTTCATAGAAGCAAAAAAAATAACTAGCATGGGGCCTTATATGTCGTATTTTGCACTTGCGGCACTGATTAAGCATGGCATGCATGATCTCGCGAAAAAACTAATCTGCGACGATGGAGCTTGGTTGAATATGATTAAAGAAGGCGCTACTACTACGTTTGAAGTTTGGGGCAAGGAGCAAAAATGCAATACTAGTCTTTTCCATCCCTGGTCTGTGGCGCCGCTAATAGTGCTCAACACAAAATACAACATATATTAAAGATCCTCTATATGAATATAAAGAGGCTAGCTCAAATGCAGTAAAATGTGTTTGAGCTAGTTCTTTTTTTGTGTTTTAGCGAGTTTCTTGTTAGGGAAAAAAGGAAAAAGCCTCGATTTGAGGCAAAAATGAGTATGACGAAAAGAGGATCGGAAAAATCCTCATTTTTGGAAGTTATACGATTCAGCAGAGAATTGGTTTAAGAGGCGTTCAGAGCGAACAAATCTAAGCCAATTCTTCC
>CAYWPS010000036.1:0-15161 GCA_964460165.1 uncultured Ruminococcus sp.
GCGGCCTCTACCACCCCAAGGTAGCGCGCTACCAACTGCGCCACACCCAGATTTTGACTGTTTTCCGTGACTCGCGGGACGAGACGTGAGACTCCGGAAAAGCAGAGCTATGGGCGCCCTCCCAAAAGTCTAATATATTATATCACTATGTTTTTTAAAAGTCAAGGGCTTTTTGCTAAAAAATGCAGAAAAAATGCTTTTTTGCTTTTTTAAAACCGTTTGCGAAAAAAATATTTGATATTTTCAGATAAATTTTTAAATATCTATTGACATTATTCGACTTATAAAATATGATTAATATTGATAATATATTAATTAATAAAAATAAAGGAGAACAAAATGGGAAAATCATCTAAGAAAATTTTTGCGGCGGTATTATCAATATTTATATTCATATCTTCGGTTTTGAGCTTGACGGCTTGCAGCAAGCAAGGACCGCAAGGCGAGCAGGGCATTCAAGGAGAACAGGGCATTCAAGGCGAAGCGGGTACTAACGGCGAAACTCCGTTTATCGGAGAAAACGGCAATTGGTGGATCGGAAATCTCGACACGGGTGTGGCTGCGGCGGCGAAAAACGGACGCGATGGCACGGACGGCATCGACGGTAAGGACGGTGCCGACGGTAAGGATGGCGTTGACGGTCGGGACGGCATAGACGGCGTTGATGGCAAAAATGCTGTCACGCCTAAGCTTATGTTTAATAACGGAAATCTCTACATATCCTATGACGATGAGGAATCGTGGAACAAGCTTGCTGATATTGGCGGATTTATCGAGAACAGCGAATACGGGGTGTCGATAACCTCGTGCGAGATCAATTCCGACGGCGAGCTTATTGTAAATTATTCAAACGGTAAAAGCGAGAAAGCCGGAATTGCGGTAGGCGCAAAAGGCGAAGACGGTATCGACGGTAAAAACGGCGAGAACGGTATCAACGGTAAGGATGGGGTCGGAATAAGCGAAATAAAAGTAGATGATGACGGATATCTCTGTGTAACCCTCACGAGCGGTGATGTAGTCGAGCTTGGATGCGTTAAGGGCGCTGACGGTAAGGATGGCACCAAGGGCGATCAGGGCGAGAAGGGCGCTGACGGTGTATCGGTAACCAAGTGCGAGATAAACGAAGCGGGAGAGCTTTTGATATACTACTCCTCGGGTACAAGTCAAAACCTTGGAGTCGTGGTAGGAAACGATGGCGAAAACGGCGAAAACGGCGCGACCCCGGAGTTCAGAATCAACGCAGACACTAATAAGTGGGAGGTTCGTTACAGTCCGGACGGTGAATGGATGGATCTCGGTGTAATTGCTACGGGAGCTGACGGAGAGGCAGGCGCTAACGGTAAGAACGGAATTTCCATAACAAATTGTGTAGTTAATGAAAACGGCGAGCTGGTAATTAGTTACTCAAGCGGAGAATCCCAAAGCGTAGGTATCGTTCGCGGTGAGGACGGCGCGGATGGCGCCAGCGGAAGATCAATAACCTCGTGTCAGATCAATTCCGACGGCGAGCTCGTTATGTACTACTCGGATGGAACTCAGCAAAACCTCGGAAAAATAACCTCTACCGAGAGCGGCGGAGATTCCTCCGATGACACGGGCAGTACCGAATCATACACTGACGGACTCGCCTTCTATCCCATAGACAGCGGCAACGCGTACGGAGTAAGTATCGGAAATGCAATTTATATGGATAAGATAACAGTTCCCGCAACCTATAACGGAAAGCCGGTAACTACGATCTTGCCGAGGGGCTTCGCGGAGGATGAGACGGACGATGGGATCGTGACGTACCTTACGGAGATCGTGATTCCCGGAAGCGTGACGAAAATATGCGATTTTGCCTTTGCCTACTGTACGAAGCTGACGCAAGTTACACTCTCGGAAGGACTTGAGCAGATCGGTGAATACGCATTCTCCGGTTGCAGCTCGCTTGTCAGCGTCTTAATTCCCGACAGCGTTGAAACGATCGGATATTATGCGTTCCAGGACGTAGGCACTGTTTCATTTGGCGCTGAAAACGCGATGGTTGAAGAAAGCGGCTGGAGCGAGAGCTATCTTGGATGCGGCACTGTGAAGCAGTAAATGTAAACTATAAATAGCAAAAACAAACAAAAGTGAGCAACATTGACATGGTGACATGCCGTTGCTCACTTTTGTTTTTTTGCACTGATATATTACTCGAATATCTTCTCAAGTATTCTGTCGGCTATACATTGCATTCCGTAGTCGCCGGGGTGAGCTGCCACTCCGGCGTGCTCGAACAAGCCCTTTGCCATAGTGGTCTCATCCTCCTCGAGATCTGTCAGATGGCAGAAGGTATATCCCTTCTCCTCGCAGACCTCGCGCAGACAGTCGTTGTATACGGAATACCAGAACATATCGGTTATGACGACCTTTTTTGCGTTGTCACCGACGAGAAGGTCAACCACCTTGGCAAAGTAGGGCTTGCAGTTAACCTTGAGATGCTCGGCTGCCGTAATGTTCTCGCCTATACGGATGACGATGATGTCCGCATTGAATTCGCGCGCCTTAGAATAGTATTCCTCAAACACTTCTTCGGTACGGGTGTATCCCCATTCCCACGCCGCTCCCTGCGCTATGCAGTAGTCGACCTTGCCGCAGCGCCTGTCCAGCTCTGACACCACGAGATGCACGAAGTCCTTTTCCTTTGACGATGCAGCCATCCCCCAATCACCGTACCAGCCTATCTGGGCGTTTGGCTCGTGCCTGGTTATCGAATTACCGAAGAAGAGCACACGCTTCTCTCCGCCTCTTTTGAATATGCTGACATATTGATTTACGTCGACCTGTCCTTCCGCTTTGACTGTGTTAGCCGCCGCGTTCTTTGATTCTATCATGTGACCTCCGTTTGATTGAATATGACGATTATGCAAACTGTTGATTACATAATACGCATTAAGTGTGACGAGACGGTGTTGTATACGCGGCTTGATATTGGTCGATCCGTTTTAAAACCGTACGAATAACAAACGCAGAGGCGCAGTTCTTTTTGCAACCGTCGTTCTCACAAGGCTATTCTAGCACGCGGCACTTTTTATGTCAATAGCCGTTTTTCATCACTTTCAACTTTCGTTGTGATTTTGCACAAAATGTCAACGAGATAGTATGCACATTTTACGAAAATATTTTTAATACTTGAAAAGTATACTCCGCAAGCGTATAATTTAAATAGCGGCATTACTTAATTATACCTTATAAAAATTTATAAAAGGAGAAACAGAAATGAAAAGATCCTTAATCATCAAGGTCATCGCTATGATGCTGGTTCTTTGTATGCTTCTTACCTCTTGCGACGCCATTGGCGGCGTATTTGACGGTATTGGCGAGGCGTTCGGAAACGCCTTGGACTCGGTAAAGAGCCTGCTTGGAATCAAAACGGACAGCGACGAACCGGTTCCCGACGAAGAACCGGCGCCTGACTCACCTACTCCGGATCCGGAATGTCAGCACGTCCAGACGACGGTGAAGAACGAAAAGTCCGCTACCTGCGCGGAGGAGGGCTATACCGGTGATACGGTATGCTCAGCTTGCGGCGCGATAGTCAGCAATGGTACCTCGATCGCTACGGTCGAGCACGTCTTTGACGGCGGTATGACTACGAAAAATCCCACTTGTATCGAGACGGGTATCTTCACCTATACTTGTACGGGATGTGGATTGACAGACTCTGGAAGTCTGCCCACCGTGGCTCACAAGGACGAGTACCACGACATGCTCGACGGCACTCATAATCACACCTGCGCGACCTGCGTTTCGGTAAACGAGAACGCGGATCATACTCCAACCGATAACGGTACTCATTATGACGCAAGCTGTCTTGAACCCGCGTATACCGAGTACACCTGCTCGGTCTGTAAAGGCGTATACAAAGTATACGACGAGGGCAGCGAAGCTACCGGTCACGCTTGGGGCGACTGGTACTTGGTAGAATCCACCTGCGTTACGGACGGTTACAAAGCTCACACCTGTACCGAGTGCGGCGCAGAGGAGCGCATCACCGTGCTTGCAAATCCCGACGTCCACAGCTATGAGTTCTTTGGATATGACGGCAACGATCCCACTTGCAGCGAGGGCGCGGTAGCGATTTACGTTTGTACCGATTGTAAGATCGCTACGGATTATAAGGACGTTCCCGCTACGGGTCTGCACGAATATGAAGAGCTTGAAAACAACGGCGACGGCTGGGTACGTAAACAATGTAGCAGCTGCAATAAGGAAGTTTGCAACTTTGACGCTTCCGCTCTCACGGAGGCTACGGTCGAGGCTGAGGCTATTCCCGACGGCGTTCCCTTTGAGGTAACCACCGAGAAGGCGGCAATAGAGTTCCCTGCCGACGTTGTAAGCCAGATCAAGAGCGGCGAGAACGTTACCGACGTTAAGATCAGCGCGGATATCCTCGTTGATACCGCTAAGGAAGAAGTGCTAGATAAAGCTACCGGTCTTACCGACGAAGAAAGGGCGAGAATTAAGGACGTCGATCTTTACGACTTCAACGTAACTATTGACGGTAACGCTCTTACCGATAATTTTGAGACGGCTGTTACCGTAACCATTCCTTACACCCTCAAGACTCTCGTCGATGAAGAGGGCAACGAATACACAGAAGATAAGGACGGCATAGTTATCTGGTACGTTGGCGCTGACGGAACTATCACTAAGATAACAAACGTTCAGTACAACGAGGATGAAGACGGAAACGGCTCCGTAACCTTCCTCGCTCCTCACTTCTCCATGTACGCGGTCGCATACGAGGAGACCCAGGAGATGAAGTGCCGCCGCGGCCTTCACGATCTTGAGGAAATTTTAACCGTTGAGGCGTCCTGCTCGACTCACGGATATACCGTATACGAATGTAAGACCTGTCACAGAAACAGCGTTGATGACCTCGTAGAAAGACTTGACCACAACTATGGCGAGCTTATCTCTCCTCAGCCCACCTGCGAATACGGAGATTATTATCACCTCGTTTGCGCTGACTGCGGCGACGTTAAGAATATCAAGTACGTCCGCGCTCTCGGTCACGAGCTTGACAGCGTCGCGAGCTGCGATACCGGCTCTCGTTGCTCACGTTGTAACAGAACGGTTACTCCCGCCCTCGGTCACAGCTGGAACGAGTGGAGAGTGATCATCCCCGCGGGCGAGCTTACCAACGGACTCAGAGTTCGTTACTGCTTGCGCTGCGGCGAGTCCCAAAGCTCTACTATCTCCTCCACCGGAAGCGTTACGGCTCTCGAGTTCGAGACCTACGAGGAGCTGGCAGAGGCTATCTACGATTTCGTTATCGGCGTTGATAACGGAGTCATTGAGTTCAGCTTTACTCTCGGCAGTATCACCTACGGTATGACCTACGTTCAGGCTAAGGCTACCGTGAACAAGAACGGCAACGATATGGTCGCTCTTATAGATCTCAAGATCGTTAGTGAAAATGTTCCCGTTCAAAGCGAGGGCACTCTTCTTTACAGAAACGGCGTTCTCGTGCAAAATATGGGCAATATGTACAAGAGCCTCGATCTTGACTCCATCGTATACGCGCCCATCAACGCAGTTCTCGGCTATATGGAGGCGTACTACAACGCTATTAATCCTTACGCAGAGACGCTCCTCGTCTCCGCCAGAGAGGAGCTTGCCAAGTACATACTCGTGGCAGGCGACGATATCAACGCGGCGCTTGAGGCTGCCGGCTCCGAATACAGAGTCGAGGAGCTTATGGAGCTGCTTGATTCTGTTGAGTCTCTTTACGCTTACGCTTCTCTCAAGCTCGGCTACACCACATCCGCTACTATCAAGGATGTCGTAGAGCTTCCCACTAAGAACGACCTCGTCAACGTTATCGCGGCGTTTATGAAAGCTACCGAGGACGGCGAGAATACAAAGTATTCTGTCAATATCGACCCCTTCATCAACGCTCTCAAGGCGGTTGTCGCGTGGGCAGATGAAAGATGCGCTATGACGCTCGACGCGCTTATCTTCGACGTTATCGGCAACTCCCTTCTTAAGCTTGATGCATCTATTACCGATATAGACGCTCTCGCAGCTTATATCAAGACGAATCTTCCCGGTACTCTCACGGTAAAGGACGCCGTCGATAAGCTCGTTACCGCGCTTGAAGAGACCGGCACAGTAACGCTCGCGGAGATCTACGAGATCATCAATGCGGTCTTGTACGCGACTTACGGCAAAGAGTTCGACGTCGAGGCTGTTATCACCGAGTACTACAGCGTAACTCTTAACGAGCTCGTTTCCGTATACTTCGGCGACGAGGAGGTTACCGCGGAGCAGCTTTACGACCATCTCGCATCCATGGCTAAGCAACAGCTTGTGGGAGATATCCGCATCCCCAACCTTGGCGCAACCTTCGGCGCGCTCGTTTCCATGCTCGAGGCTCAGCTCGACTCCTACGTTATCGGCGCCGACTTCAGCTTCACTCTCGATAAGGACGGCAAGGTGGTTGCTCTTGCGCTTGACGAGTTTGTCAGCTATCTCTCGCCCGGCGAAGAAGAGGGCAGCTATAATGAGTCGGTAATTCAGTACTTCAAGCTTAACGTTATCCGAGACGCAAACGTTAAGGTGATCATTCCCAAGGAGCTCAACTACGCGAGCCGGGAGGTGACCGCGGGCTTTGACGCTGACGGCAACTACGTTATCAGCGGGCTGCCCGCTGACGCGGACGTCATCGCGTCCTTTGAAGGCAATTATGATGCCGTGATGGATAATATAGTAACGCTTGACTCCGAGAAGTCCAAGGAGCTTGGCTATAACGTTTACACCTGCGCGGATACCTACAATAGTGCCAATAGTGCAATAAGTACCACGGCGGTAGCTAGCCTCGTTCGTATCGACGGCAAGTATTACACTTATGGGACCACTTATGAGATCACCGGCGAATCCGGCGCAAACTACACGGTTTACAAGACCGATATCTTTGAGTTTATCAGCGATCCTTATTCTATCATTCCCGAGGATGGCGCTGAGCCTGATTATTACTGTGATGAAATTCCCGTTTACGCTACCGGACTGGGACTTCTTGCCAACTTTGATGGCACCTGGTGGGTTTGCGACGGTTCCTTCGTGTACGACAGGACAGACGGAACTATCCGGCTTTATGATCTTAGTCGTAAGTACTCCTTCGACGAGAGATTCTGGGGCAAGACGGTAGAGCTTAGCTCGATAGAGGAATATGTCTGGTGGTACGATGATAATAATATCAAGTACAATGTCAGAATAGATCTTTACATAGGCGAAGAGACCTATGAGTTCTACGGAATTTCCAATTCCGACGGCGTATTCTTCACTTATAGCGTGAGATCCGAGGAGTATTATCACTATTACGATAATGTAGTTTACGTCATAAATACCGAGGTCTCCCCCGAGGACTTCAGCTACGATGGATCGTACGAGTGGACGACGTCCCAGGTTACCGTCCAGATCAACGGCGAGCGCGTCGTTATGGATCTTGAGTTCTTGCACCTTTTCGAGTACGTTCCCGTATATTACGTCAGGATCGCTGACGGCGTATACTTAAACGTTAATGAAGTGCGCACGGGCTATAATTTCAAAGGGCTTTCCGCGATGACGCTTTCAGACGGTAATACTCTTTACGTATGCGGCAGCGACGCGGCGGCTATTTACGGCTACGGCTACGGTGACATCTACTACGGCTACGTTGAGGCGGCGGGCGGATGCGTGCGCGCTTACTGCGTAATTCAGGACGGTGTTATCACTGATATCAAATACGAGTACGCGATCGAGTCCAAGACGGTATACTACAGCGACGTTTACGACGCTAACGATTATA
Organism: uncultured Ruminococcus sp.; assembly: GCA_964460165.1. Classification (GTDB taxonomy): domain Bacteria; phylum Bacillota; class Clostridia; order Oscillospirales; family CAG-272; genus UBA1740. The sequence goes on from CAYWPS010000036.1 coordinate 7,817, forward strand.
TAATCGTCAAGGAGGACGGAAGCGTGGTTATCTCCAAGGATATCGTGAACGAGCTTATCGCTACGTGTACCGGGGAGGGAAGATATCTGGCTCTTAACGTACGCGCGAGCGCTATCGTTGGCGATTGCGAATACTACTTCGTTAAGAGAGCTACCCTCAGGTTCAACCCCGAGGAAGACATTTTATCCGGAATCTCCGGCAATCTCAAATATGACGAATTCTGGCAGCTCTTCGAGGGCGGACACTCGGGCAATAACGTTTACATTGATGAGAACGGAAGCCTTGTGATCGAGGGTGTGATCAATAACGTAGAGTTTGATTTTCGTGACAGCTTCCCCGCGGACAGCGTTCTTGAGTATAACCAAAAAGAGAGCGAGGACACAGGCTACGAGATATGGACCTATGATATCAAGTATAATAATTACACCAGCTACGTCTTCTTGGACGGCGAGTATTATCATTACGGCTGGGACCACAACTACGCCGTTGAGTCCATGCCCCTTGATGAGATGATAACAGACAATTGGCGTATAGTCGATCTCAGATACCGCTACGACGTATATCCCAACGATCAGCTTGAGTCCATGAAGGTTTACGATCTTCGCGTTACCTTCGTTGACAACACCCGTGGCTTTTTAAGTATGGATTACATCACGCTCTACGCTATCGTGCTTGACGGTCAGCTCTATATACTTACCGGCGCTTACGAGACCGGCGAATCTCTTCTCACCTTCGAGGGCTACGTTCCTCTTGACGATTACTTTGAGTCTCTCACCGTCAGTGAAGCAGACTGTTGGGAGTCAAGCTACTATATCGAGGGCGAGAAAACTACGGTTAATTACGTTAAGATCAACCTTACGGAGCCGGAGTACCAGATCACGAGAACGGTCGCTCTTTATCAGCTTCCCGGCGGTGAGTACGTGCACAGCGCGCAGTATCTTGATGAATACATAACGATTTACGATAAGGCCGATATCCCGAGCGGTTACGTTCTCGAAGATACCTACTATAGGACCTACTGCAACGGCGTTTACGAGCTTGCGAACTTCAGATGGATCTCGACCGAACTTTACAGAGCTATAAAGATCGGCGGCAGATTCTATGATTACGAAAACTTCTGCTGGTACTACTGGAATGACTACGACTCCGGCACATACTACGGCAGCGTAATTATCAACGGCGAAGAGTTCAAAAACATGATGTATTCTACCGAGAGGATCTATTGCGTATGGGACGATGAGTACGGCGCGTACCGCTACTACGAGAAGTTCATACCCGGTCAGTATTTCGAGGTATACGAGGAGAACACCGAGTTCGTGCTTCCCCAATCCTACAACGAGACCGTTCTCGGCTATACTGAGGACGGGCAGACGGTCTATGAGATCTGGTACTACGTTGACGAAACGATGACCACCGATATAGAGACCACCACTCTTCCGGACGGCGACGTATTCTATCATATCAACGGTATGGGCTACATCAAGCTTGCTGACGTAGACGTCTACGTAAGAGCGGTTCTAGTAGAGGATAGCGAGGGCAATATTGAGCCCGTATGCCTCATCAGGAAGACGTATATCAACGACTGGTATCTCAGAGAGTACGATGTATTCGAAGAATACATTTCCAACACCGGCTACTCAGTGGTTATACCTCTGGAAATGCTCGATATTATGTCGGATATGTACCGCGACGCTTACTTCCAAATCCACACGTCCGCAGAGTCATATCGTTTTGACTGCACGACTCTTGAAACCTACTTCATATATGGCGGAGATTTCGGGTACGTGGATCTCGGGTACGCGGATGGCAATTACGTATACGTAGTAGATGGCGATTACGAATACGTTGAAGTGACCGGCTGAAGCCGTAAAGGCTTATCTTGAAAATCTTGGCGTGTGAAAGCCAAACGCCGAGAAAAATAAAAAAGGGGTTGCCCCGGTTTATGCCGGGGCAATCCTTAAATAACAATGTGAGGAGGAAAAATGAAAAACAGAATAATCGCGCTTATACTCGCGTTGGCGATGCTTTTTGCTTTTGCCTCCTGTGACAGATCCGAGGATGAAATTCCTCCGAAGGACAAGGATCTGACCGTTGAAATCGAGACGGTCGAATACGACGATGCCTCGGTAGAGGAGGCGGCGTCGCGTGTTTCCGAGCTTTCCGCTAATTTTTTGTGGCTTATGGGAAAGCCATCGATAAATGATGAAAGAAAAGCCGAAATAGGCGAATATTTCAAAACCGATATCCTGCCCGTCCTCATGGAAATACCGATTTACCAGGACGAGCTGCTTGAGCTTATAGAATACGCCGAGGAGAGCGTAAGGCTCTTTGACAGCGAAAATGAAGATGATCTTAACCCGAGCTTAGCTTTGGATCTATATACAAAATTCAGCGCCGCGCTTGACGCGCAGCGTCTTGGATATCTTATTTATGAATTACAGCTTCTTGCTCTCAGCGAAAGGCTTGGATCCGCCAAGGATAAATACGACAAGTACGGCGGATTTTACGTTTATGACGTGGAGTATTACACCGAGCTTATAGAAAGGGTGCAGACTCTTGGCAGAAAGAGCTATTCGGACGCCTTTTCGGTGATCGCGTTTATGGCGTCCTCGCTTGCCGCCTCGTCAGACACCGACGGCGAAATAATCAGCGTTACACCCGCTGACGTGCTTGCCATTATGAAAAAGCAGGGCGAGAGGTTCTCGTCGCTCACTCTGAGAGAGGGAGATTGGCAGACGGTAGCCGCTATGTGCGAGGAGTTCCTTCCCGACAAGGCAAATGATAATTTGAAAAGCAAGCTGCTCCTGTCGCTTGAAGAGGACGACTTCTTTATCGAGACGGCGGTACTTATGCCCGACCTTATTGATTTTTATGTCGCTATGACCTCGGATATTTCCGAGGGGAGCGCGGATATTATAGAGGAGGGAGCGCCGCTTTCCTACGAGCGCGTTTTATGCGGTGAGCTTGTAAAAAACGAGGCGGCTTTCAGAGCTCTTCTTCTAAAAATGGAGGATAAGCTGCCAAAGACGGGCTCGTACAGCCTCTCAGCTGTTAAGGCGTATGACCGCGAGGGATACCTTGCCTTTCTGGAGAGGGATAGCGTTGATGCCGAGGGGGTGATCTCGGCGATCAAGACGTTTGACGCCGATCCCACCGAGGACAATCTCGGGCTTGCCAAGGAAAAGTGTATCGACTTCATAGCGGGCATAAACCCGGCGTTCGCATACGTATACCTTTATCTTGATTTTCTGGAGTAATATATGCTTGTAGCTGAAAATGTAAAGAAAAGTTATAATAATAGGGAAATATTGAAGGGCGTAGATCTTGTGGTCGAGGACGGAGAGTTTGTCTCCATCATGGGCGAGAGCGGCAGCGGAAAGAGCACGCTTCTATCCGTTTTGTCAGGCAATATACGCCCGGACGGCGGCAGCGTGAGCTTTGACGGATTTGTGATATCCTCCGCCGACGAGAAGGCGATGGCTAAGTTCAGACGCACCGATCTCGGCTTCGTATATCAGTCCTTGAATCTTATCTCAACACTCAGCGCAGAGGACAATATTTTGCTTCCGCTCTACCTTGCCGGGGATGACCTGGCGCGCGGGCGCGATCACATGCGGGTGCTGGCTGCGAGAATGGGTATAACCGATCTGCTTTCCTCAATGCCGGAGAATATGTCGGGCGGAGAGAGACAGAGGGTAGCGATAGCCAGAGCTCTCATCCATCACCCGAGAATAATTATGCTTGACGAGCCTACGGGAAGTCTCGACAGCGCCTCAAGCGCCGAGGTGCTCTCGCTTCTGTCGGAGATAAATAAGGATATGGGCATTTCCATAATTCAGGTGACGCACAGTCCCGACGCGGCGGGATACGCCGACCGGATAATATACCTGAAGGACGGGGAGGTAGCTTCACTTTGAGTATATTCGGAAAGCATATTTTCCGTAGTATAAAAAAAGATCCGTATCAGCCGGTCATGATAATTCTGATAGTGACCCTGTGCGTCGCGGTCACGATACTTTCGGTCTCTCTCCCATTGAGCATACATAAGAATGAAAAGGAAAGCCTGGGGATCGATGAGTGGACGGCGGATATTTACGTGACGCTCAAATCAACTAGCGGCGTGCGTCTCATCTTCGAGGATGACGTGGCGGATGCCGTGGGAGATAAGGCGCGAGTGATAGGCGAGTTCTCGCTTACGGGCTTTTCAAAGCTTGGAGACGGTGAAAAGACTCAGGTGAATATCGGCGCTTACGATCTTGCGCGGGCTGACAGCTTTTTTGAGATAAGGTATATCGAATACGGAAAAATAACGAACAATAATATTGACAAGGTCGCTATCATAGGTGAGCGTTTTGCCAATGAGCACGGTCTTACGATCGGTGACACCGTCGAGGTGAACGTTCTCGGAGAGAAATTCAGCTACGTCGTTGAGGCGGTAGCCAAGGAGACGGGCGCGCTTAAGCGTGACGATATGATGGTCGATATAAGCAGCGTGAGAAAAGCCCTTGCCGAGCGCTCGCCTCTCATAGCCTCGCTCCCCTTGGACATTGAGCCGTACACCAATATACACGTGAGCGTAAACGACGGATTTGATGCCGAGGAGCTGAAGGCGGAGCTTGAGGCGCTTGAGAGCTTTGGGGACAAAAGAGCAGAGCTGACTGCCGATGACCCGAGCGGTGACTATATGACGACGGTCCTAACGGCGACGATAGCGATCCCCGCGGCGCTTCTTCTTACGATCGCGGTAATGATGATGGTGTCCACCCTCGAGCTTTTGGAGAAGAAAAGGGCGTCGGACGTTGCTTTGTTCAGGATAGTCGGAGCGGATTCCGGACACTTGAATCGCATACTGTATCTCGAAGGCGCGGTCTATGGCGCGTCCGGAGGCGTTCTGGGCTCGCTTTTATCTATACCCGCCATAGCTTATCTGAACGAGCTTTACGGCTTCAGGTACTCGCGTATGAGCTTTGGAGCCAAGGAGGCGCTGATAGGACTTGCTTCCGCAATGGCGCTCACTATGCTTTCGATCCGCTTGCACATCAGAAAGCGCAACGATAAGATATCAAACGGCGAGCTCTCGTACGGAAAGCTTGACACGGGTAGGCGCTTTTCATACAAAAAGCTTCTCCCGGCAGTGCCCGTCGCTGTCTTAGCGGTGACAACGCTTTTGCTTCCGTCAAGGCTCAGGTATATTTCCTGCGCCGCGCTTTTGTTTACGGCGATAACGGCCATATACGTTATATCTCCGTACGTGGCGGGCGGCTTCGCTATGCTGGTATCGCGCGTGGCATCCAAAGGACGCGGTCGGGCAGGGAAGACCGTTCTCGCCTCGGGGTCGTGCATAAATTCATATCCCTTGAGGCACGCCGGGCGTATTATGACGGTGCTGATCACCGTATTTATTTCGCTGGCGTTCGTTCTCTCCGCCGTTGAGGATCATCTTTTGACCTATACGAGCTTTGCGGAGTTTGACTACATAGGAATGCGCGTCGACGACGAAACAAAGGAGCGGATAGAGGGGCTGGACGGAGTCGTGGCTACCGCGGAATCCATAATAAGCAGAAACGTGTTGATAGGAGAGGACATCGTCACTGTCGGTATCGCTGTCGAGGGCGATGTTGACGAGTGCTTCGAAGATAAGATCCTTCCAAAGAGCATTCCTCAAGGAAACTCTGTCGCGCTCTCGAGCGGTGTCGCGAGAATGCTTGGTCTGAAGGTCGGGGACGGTGTAAAATGTGAGATAGACGGCATACCGTGTGAGCTTATCCTGACTGAAATAGTTGCGACACACGGTGATTTTGCATATTACGATGCCGAATATGTCGGTGTAAGGCGCGATATGCTGTGCGTTCTTACCGACGGCACTGAGGAGGCTCGAGACAGCCTTGTGGCGATTTTTGACGAGAGGGGTATAGAATGTCTTACCGAAGACGTCTTTTTCTCGCAAAGCAATAGGGTGATACCTCAGCTTACCACCTTCAAGGCGATGTTCTGCGTTATGGTATTTATGACGGTTATCGGAGTATTCAACGTGCTGGCGGAGCAGAGAATGGAGCGCAGACGCGAATTTGATATTATCCGTCAGAACGGCGCGACACGCAAGGACGTTTTCGCGATCCAAGCGATAGAGATATCGATTCTTTTTGTTGCGGCGTTGCTTTCGTCGGTTTTATTCTCGTATTTCGTGTGCGTTATCGTGGACACGGCGGCAACGTCCTTTGGTATGACGCTGTATCTGTGAGGCGGAGAAGGGAATGGTGAGAAACGCAGACCCCACGCCTTGCCCGCCGGGGTAAGACGACTCTGCTTCACAGCCGGAAAACGACGAGTGGTTAGAGAAAAGTGAAAAAGTAAAAAAAGCTAGCTCAAACACATTTTACTGCATTTGGGCTAGCCCCTTTTTGTTGTGTATTATGACCTTAATAGATGCCACTTTTTTTGCTTTCGGTTTCGATATTTTTCTTTGCACTGTCAAGAGTTGCAATAATCAAGGCTCCACAAGCGCCGAGCGTCGGAGACAAACCGTTTGGAAATCCACCGATAAATTCAACAAACATCATAACAGTTCCAAGCAATCCGCCCATCAAGAAAAAACAGTAGAAAAAGCACACTATTTTAAAAGAAGCATTTATACTCACAACCTTATACATCAAACGTACAAAACCATATATAACAAACGGTATAATAAGAGAAAGAATGAGAACCATCACTTTATCTTCTGCGTTTCCAAAAATCAACGCCACAGTCCAAAAGATAAGCAAAACAACGGCATAAATAATCAAAATCAGATTTTTCTTTTGAACAATTTTGTTTAGCATATGTTCTCTCCTTAAGGTTTTTGAAAATTATTAGTTACTTTGATTTGCTTTTGTTGTATTGAGGGAAGAAATTAACATTCTACGAATTTGTCCGCATTGATTTTGCAAGGGCTTATATATATTTTCGGGAATATAGCCCGTTTCAAAGAGCAATTCCATCCAATATTCCGTTTCGTAGCACTCTTTTTGCGCAATCTCCAATTTTGATATAAAATCCTTTGCTCCTTGCGCATATTGTGCCTCGTGAATATTTGCCCCGATAGACGTTCCCGAACGCAAAAGCTGATTTGTCAGAACGGACTCTTTCATATTTGCTTTTATATCACGGCAAAGAAATACGATTTGCTTTGCAAAATCTTTGGATTTATCTCTCAAAATACTTTCTGCCATTGTCATCACCTCGAAAATATTATACCATAGAAGTTACGAGTTGTAAAGAGTTTAGTGATATGCTGACTATGTCAGCGTGATATTTTTGCTTCGCAAAAGTGATATTGTTCGCTCAGCTCACAGTGATATTATATTCG
>CAYWPS010000037.1:0-15070 GCA_964460165.1 uncultured Ruminococcus sp.
GCGGATTGTACGAGCCTTATCATACGCTGAATAGAGCTGTCCTCTCCGACCTTCGCGGCTTTCATTTCAAATGCGCCAAACTGATTGACCGTTCCCGACGATACCTCATCACCGACCGTTTTATCTACGGGGAGCGATTCTCCCGTCATAACGGCTTGGTTTACCGAGGTCTGACCGCTGATAATAACGCCGTCCACGGGGATAGCTTCGCCCGGGAGAACTCTGATGATATCTCCAACCTTGACCTCTGCGGCAGGGATTTCCTTTTCTGTACCATTCACGATTACTCTCGCAATTTGAGGTGTCAGATGTACGAGCTTTTCAATGCCTGCTCTTGCTTTTGCTACCGTCAGATCTTCGAGAAGCGCGCCAAGCTGCATAATGAATGCTACCTCGCCTGCGGCAAAGTCCTCGTGAATGCATACTGACGCAACAAGCGCGATCGACACAAGCACGTCGGCCTTGATGTCAAACGCCGTCACAAGTCCGATGATAGCTTCCATTATGATGGGAAGTCCGCACAAAATGATGGATACCCAAGCAATATCGAACGGCAGATTCCAAAACTGCAAATTCTGATTGAGCAAGCTCAAAATGAGGGAAATGCCTGCGATACACAAAAGGGTGATTTCCTTTTTAATACCGCCAAGCTCCATAAACCATTCGATTTTTTCCACGATTTTGTTAATGATCTTCTTCATAAGTCCTCCTTGATATACCTATGGGGGTATATGTATCTATTATACCCCTATGGGTATCCGTTGTCAAGAGGAAAACAGAAAAAGACAGCCAAATTGACTGTCTTTTGTAAAAAAACGACTTTATTGCATATTTGCAAAGCGCTCGACGGCTTTTGTGAATTTTTCGATGGTCGCGTCCGCGTCTCCGTGTTCGATACCGTCCTTTACACAATGCTTGATATGTCCTTCCAAAACGACCTGTCCTGCCTTGTTAAGCGCAGATTTTGCCGCATTGATCTGCGAGAGAATATCCTCGCAAGGAATGTCCTCGTCTATCATTCTGTCGATTGCCTGTATCTGTCCTATGATCCTCGCAAGTCTTTTGTGCAGATTTTCCGAATCCATACACTGTTTCATTTCTCATCCTCCTATACGTTAGGGGTATGCGCATATTATATCAAAATAAGAACCGATTGTCAAGGAAAATCGCTCTTGCTTTATTATTATTCTTAAGAAAAATAATTCAACGAACATTTGATTTTTCAAAATCCGCAGACCTGTAGTTCCTGTCACCGACATGAATACCGATATATCAGCTCGCCCATCTATAGATACGCCTTCGAGAGCTTTGTCATTGCTTCGGGCTTGGTGAATTCCCACCGTTAACATAATAAAAAAACACCGATGAGGTTTCAATTCCCCATCGGCATTTTGTTACGTAATATCACAATTTCCTGACGGAATTTTATATCAGTGGCATCAGAATTTTACAAATTCATCGGCGATAATTGCACCGTTGCTGTCGTTGAAAACCACGCGGCAACCGTCTTCAGAAAGCGTGTATGCGCCGCCGATAAACCGTTCCTTTTCGGGACGCGAGCCGCAGATTACGGGACAGGGCTGTCCCTTATGGTCATGCTCGCTGCCAACCTCGGAAATATAACACTTATGCGTATGCCCCGAAAGCATCAATTGCGGCTTGATATACGCTTTTAACAATCTTGCCCACTCGGTAAAGGTATCAATCTCGATATCAAACGGCGCTTCAAAAGTTTCGGTAAAAGGATTATGCACGATCACAAGTCGGTTCGTAACCCCATCCGCCTCGTATTCCTTTCCGGCATCTGCAATCACACTTTTCAAATACGCCGTTTCGCGACGGCGGAAATCCTCACAGCAGACCGTCCATCCGTATTCATCTGAGCGATCAGGCTTATCCTCGCCACAGTCCATCACAAGTCCCCAGATATGCCCAAGACGGAAGGAAAAGTAGGAAACACCGTTGTTGGTCGGGGTATGATCGGCAATGTTTTCGGCATAAATACCGCGCGTGTCATGATTACCGCGCGAGAACACAACGGGAATTTCACCGCCCGATATTTCGGAGGCGATCTCGTGAATGGTCGTCAGAAACGCAAGCTCGCCGCTATGATTGGGAATATCACCGTTCAGAATGAGAAGATCAAGCGCTTCCCCGAAATACTTGCCTGCGGCAACAGGTGTTGCCACGCGGTTGTGCGAATCCGAAATATGATAAATATTCACGGGCGATTTCGTGATCGGTCGGAAGACGGACTCATAGGTTTCGATATCGCCCATCTGAGAAAAATAAGGTTTTCTCTCGATTACGCGGCGGAAGCATACCGTATACTTTCCCTCCCGGTCAAGTGCTTCCATCGGAAGTATCATACGGTGCGTGGTTGTATTGGAGCGAAGAATACCGTTGGAATCATCGTAATAGCAGGTATCACCCACCTGCACCCACATCAGGGTTGCACAGGCTACGGGTACCATGATCTGATACTCATGCCCGACGGCATACACCACAGGCGTTGTCAGAAAAGCATCGGGAATCCGTTTCACGCCACATCCTCCAATGTTAATCAAAATTTCTTAAATCGTCAGAATACCGAATACGTCCAGCACTGATGATACAAGAATAAGTAAAATACAAACGGGAGCAATATATCTGATAATAACAGAAAACATCTTCTTAGCCTTGAACGTATGATAGGGCTTGCCATTTTCGTCGGGAAGCTCGATCTCGTCAATCACCGCCTTCGGACGAAGGAAATAACCTACGAAAATACAGGTCACAAAGGCAACAATGGGCATCAGAAGGCTGTTACTTATAAAATCAAAGAAATCGAGAAACTGCATACCGAGAATTTTCACGCTATCCCACACGCTGTAACCAAGCGCCGAAACAACACCGAGCGCAACACTCACACCGATAATAAGAAGGCAGGACACTGTTCGGCTGAGCTTCAGCTTGTCCATCACGATCGAGGCGATGGTTTCCATCAAAGAAATGGAAGAGGTAAGCGCGGCAAGAAGCACCATAAAGAAGAAAACCGCGCCGATAATATTGCCGCCCGGCATGGTATCAAAAATTTTCGGGAGTGTTTCAAACATAAGTCCGGGACCCTTACCGAGCGCCGCCTCGTCGCCGCCCGAAAAAGCGTAAACGGCAGGAATAATCATAAGAGCCGCAAGAAAGGCAACGCCCGTGTCGAAAATCTCAACCTGATGTACCGACTTTTCAATGCTGACGTCCTTTTTTAAATACGAGCCAAAGGTAATCATAATACCCATGGCAAGCGACATCGAATAGAAAAGCTGTCCCATTGCGGCAACGACGGTCATCACCGAGAATTTCGAGAAATCGGGAGTAATATAGTAAAGTACACCCTCCCAAGCGCCGTCGAGCGCAAAAATCGAATAGATGGCAATAAACAAAATCAGCACAACGAGCGCAGGCATCATAAATTTACTGACCGCTTCAACACCCTTATTAACACCGAGCAGAACGACGAGCGCCGTCAGACCGATAAAAGCCAGAAACCAGATGATCGGCTCGCCCGCCGAGCCGATGAAATTCTCAAAATAAGACTCGCCTGCCATATTTGACACGTTGCCCGTCATAAAGCCCGCAAAATACTTCATGACCCAACCGCCGATCACCGAATAATAGGGCAAAATAATAATCGGAACGATCGAACACATGATGCCGAGAAAGCCAAATCGCTTATCAAGCGAGCGGAACGCGACGATAGCACTCTGCTTGGTCTTTCTGCCAAGCGCGATCTCAGCAACCATCAGAGTAAAGCCGAAGGTCACGGCAAGCAAAATATAAACCAAGAGGAAAATACCGCCGCCGTATTTTGCGGCAAGATATGGAAAGCGCCAGATGTTGCCAAGCCCTACCGCCGAACCCGCCGCCGCAAGCACAAAACCGATCTTGCCCGAAAACGAGCTTCTCTTTTTTTCCATATATCGTAATACTCCTTATACTGTCATATTGAAGAAATTTTGCAAGAAAATCCTATTTATTATAGCACAAGTTCTTCACTTTCGCAAGGGAAAAAACGTTTTTTTCTCTTTCCGCTTTGTTTTCTTTTTTCGTTATTTATCGAAAGCAGTAACATATTCCGTCAATATCTTTTATAACTTTGCTTCTGCTGCTGTGAAGTACTCCCTATCCCATCGTCTTTCGATAATGATTGACATTCTGATCCTCATTATAGGTGGGATCGCCGGGGAAAATTCCGTTCATTTCCTGCATAATGCGATAGGCTCTTGTACGAAGCTCATCTGCCGCCGCACGAGGCGAGAGGGTTGTATCGGCATAGATTGGCTCGGCAATGTGCAGATCCACGAAAGGACCTTTGCCAAACAGTCGTCTGAAGCCCTTGCGGGGACGAAAAGACATGGAAATCGGGATGAGCGGCTTCCGGTGTTTGACGGCATAGCGAAATACAGCCGGCTTCAAGGGGCGGATGTCGGGATAAAAATACCAAAGCGAGCCTTCTGGGAAAACGTGAAGCCAGCGACCGCTCGCTACCACCTCGTCAAGCGCTTCGGCAAACTTTTTCGTCGCACGTACGTCGCCCTCCGGAATCGGCATGCCGCCAAGAATGCGCATAAAAGCGTGAAATCCGCTTTCAAAATTGGTCTTCCACGCGGGAAAATAGCTGATATGCGGACGGATCGCCTTCAGAACGCAGAGATAGTCCCACATAAATACGTGATTGGAAATGGTGATCGCACCGTTTTTCAGCTCTTTTTTGTGCTTTTTCAAATTTTCACGCCCATAAATTTTAAGACCGTGTGTCAGATGCATGAGCGGAAAGACCACAAGATGCAAAACGCTTGCCACAAGCGCACGCTTGACGCGAAACCAAAAACCGCGCGGCATATACGCATAATGCTCATCCAGCTGTACCGCGCGCGTGCGCTTCAGAACCAACATATGCCCGTCACTGCGATCGGGATAAGTATAATCAAGCTCATGTCTATAATACATAATTACGTTCCTTCCGGTGAATTTCTTACCGCATATAAAACTCATAAATCCGACTTTTTTCACAGTATATCACAAAAATCAACAATTTTCAAGAATATTATGCAATTATATGCCGGATTTCATCATTTATCAATAAAACGCCTATCAATAAAACGCCGCCACAAATCCCTGCGCGCTGTCCTGCGCCAACGATAACGGCGGTAATCGGACGTTTTTCTATACCGCTTCCCTTCACTTTTTTAAAATACGATGACAGACAAGCAATTCCGGCAAATACCGCCTGCCATTACCTCCGTTATACGCCGAAAAAGCTTGAATTTCTATACCGATTTTAAAAAAATTTGTACGATTTTGACTTTTCATCTTTTAAGCGCCGCAACCCTGAAATATTCAAGGAAAATTGAAAAAGATTCTCCGAAAATAAAGACAATTCACATAAATATTCACAATACGTTCACATCTCGGGTGTATAATGAAGTTACTATACACTTATGAAAGGACTCCTATGGCTAAAAACGATAAAAACAAAAACTGCCCGCCTTGCAAAAAGACCTCGATCGGCGGTCAGGCATTGATGGAAGGCATTATGATGCGCGGTCCGGAAAAGACCTCGATGGCAGTCCGCAACGCCAAAGGCGAGATTATACTCGAAACCTCGAAAACCATTCCCATGACCGCAAAAGTCTATAAAATCCCCTTCGTGCGCGGTATTTTTAATATGGCAGCATCACTCGTACAGGGCTATAAATGCCTGATGCGCTCAGCCGACATCGCGCTTGCCGATGCCGACGAGGAGGACAAGGCGCGCCTTGCCGAAAAAAAAGCGAAAAAAGCGGCAAAGAATCAGGCAAAAGCCGATGCCATCGCCACGCCCGAGATTGAAGAACCCCTGCCCGAAGAAAGCGAAACGCACGAAACTCCCGTCGTGACCGACGAGACAGCCGTTATAACCGACGAAATACCCGTCGTAAGCGAGGAAGAACCCCCCACAAACAATACGGTCGAAACGCCTGCCGCCACCGTTGCCGAAGAACCAAAAAAATCGGGAGTTGCCACTACGGTCGTGATGATTCTCGGCGTTGTGCTAGGCGTTGCCTTGGCGATCGGACTTTTCATCGCACTTCCCACCTTCTTATACAGCCTTCTTGACAAATATACACCCATCGGAAGTATTGAAAATCCCTACTGTCAAAGCCTTTTGAAAACTACCTTTGAGGGCGTTTTCAAAATTATTATCCTCGTTCTCTACATGCTTGCCGTATCGCAGATGAAGGACATCCGCCGCGTATTTATGTACCACGGCGCTGAACACAAGACCATCTTCTGCTACGAGGCGGGACTGCCTCTGACGGTTGAAAACGTGCGCATCCAGAAGCGCTTTCATCCCCGTTGCGGTACATCCTTCCTCATTCTCGTACTGCTGGTCAGCATGATACTCGGCTTCTTCATTCCCGAATCCTTCCTGCCGTGGCAAAGAGTGCTTATCAAAATTGCCCTTCTTCCCGTCACCATCGGCTTCGGCTACGAACTGATCAAGCTTGCGGGCAGAAAAGACAATCTCTTCACGAGAATCACTTCCGCGCCGGGCGTATGGCTACAACATATCACGACGGTTGAGCCCGACGACTCGATGATCGAATGCGCCATTGCCGCCATGAACGAGGTCATTCCCGAAGACCGGAATGCTGACAATTGGTAAACGCATTTCCCCTAAAAACCTGAAATTTATAACAAAAAAACTACCGACATCTGTCGGTAGTTTTTTTGTTAAGTTTACTTAATATCAACCGTTACTCGCTTGCCGTCGGCATTGGCAACCGCTTTCATCACGGTGCGGATCGCCTTGGCGATCTTACCGTGCTTGCCGATCACCTTACCCATATCGTCGGGGGCTACCGAAAGCTCAAGAGTCACATTGTCCTCGTCCTCATCAACGAGAAGAACGACCACCTCATCGGGCTCGTCAACAAGTGCCTTGGCGATATGCGAAAGAATCAGTTTGTAGTCTGCCATCGGTCAAAGCCTCACTCGGTGATACCGGTCTTCTTGAGCAGAATCTTAACAGTATCAGTGGGCTGTGCGCCATTCTTGATCCACGTCTTTGCCTTTTCAGCATCAATCGAGATTTCTGCAGGCTCGGTCATAGGATTGTACGTACCGATTTCCTCGATAAATCTACCGTCGCGGGGGAAGCGAGAGTCTGCCACTACCACACGGTAAAAAGGAGCCTTCTTTGCGCCCATTCTTCTGAGTCTGATTTTAACTGCCATTTGTTTTTTCCTCCATAATTTGTTATATATTTTTTTAATTTGGAAACTGAAGTTACATCGGGAAGGGGAATCCGCCGCGCTTACCCATTTTACCGGAAGCGATCTGCTTCATCATTTTCTTTGTCTGATCGAACTGTTTCAAGAGCTTATTGACCTGCTCTACGTTCGTGCCGCTTCCCTGCGCGATACGGCGCTTGCGTGAGGCGTTGATAATATCGGGATTAACACGCTCCGCCATCGTCATACTCTTGATAATCGCTTCGGTATGCGCCATCGCCTTTTCGTCAATCTTGGCATCTTTTAAAGCGCTCGGCTTCACACCGGGGATCATACCGAGTAATTTATCCAGCGAGCCCATCTTTTTAATCTGCCCGAACTGTTCAAGATAATCGTCAAGCGTAAAGGTTTCTTCACGCATCTTTCTTTCAAGCTCTGCCGCCTTTTTCTCGTCATAGGCTTCCTCCGCCTTTTCGATCAGCGAAAGCACGTCACCCATACCGAGAATACGCGATGCCATACGGTCGGGATAAAAGGGTTCGATTTCATCGAGCTTTTCACCCATACCGACGAACTTGATCGGCTTACCGGTAATATATCTGACACTGAGCGCCGCGCCGCCGCGCGTGTCACCGTCGAGCTTGGTTAAGATAACGCCCGTAATATCGAGCATTTCGTTAAAGGTCTTGGCAACGTCAACCGCAACCTGACCCGTCATCGAGTCAACAACGAGCAAAATTTCAGTGGGCTTTACCGCTTTTTTGATCTCGCAAAGCTCATCCATCATATCCGCGTCGATCTGAAGACGGCCTGCGGTATCAATGAACACGACGTCGTGTCCGTGCTTTTCAGCGTGCTTCACACCTTCTTTTGCAATCTTAACGGGATCGGTCTTATCGCCCATCGTAAAGACGGGAATATCCAGCTTCGCACCCACGACCTCAAGCTGCTTGATCGCGGCAGGACGGTAAACGTCACAGGCAACAAGCAAAGGCCGCTTGCCCTGTTTTTTAAGAAGTCCCGCGAGCTTACCCGCATGCGTGGTTTTACCCGCGCCCTGAAGACCGACCATCACAATGATTGTAGGGGGCTTCGGAGCAACGGTGAGCTTGGAAACCTCACCGCCCATAATGGAGCAAAGTTCCTCGTTGACGATCTTGATAATCTGCTGAGCGGGCATCAGGCTTTCAAGCACCTCTGCTCCCACCGCGCGCTCGGTGACCGTCTTCACGAAGGATTTAACAACCATAAAGTTTACATCGGCTTCAAGAAGTGCCAACTTGACCTCACGCATGCCTTCTTTTACGTCGGCAGCTGTCAATTTACCCTTACTTCTGAACCTCTTGAAAGCCTGGGATAATTTATCACTTAAATTTCCGAACATTCGGCAAAATCCTTTCTTCGAAAAGCGTTATTGACGAAGCGCACGGATTGCCTCGGTAATCGCCTCATCTTCAATACCAACTGCCAAAAGCCGCTTTTCCAGTGTACTTATGACCGACTGTCTTTCCTGCCACGCGGCGAGAAATCCGAGCGCCTTTTCGGCATCCGCAAGAATTTCCTCCGCCTTCTTGAGAGCGTCACGCACACCCTGACGGGTAATACCCGTGATGGCAGCAATTTCGGTATGAGAAAGATCGTCGTTATAATAATATTCGCAAAGCTCGCGCTGACGACCGGTCAGAAGACCTGCGTAAAAGTCGAGCAAAAGCGACATTTTCTGCAACTTCTCGGCTTTCATAAAGCGCTCCCTTCATCACCTTTGACAAGGATTTTACTTGCAGGCAAGCGTTTCACTTGCAGGCAAGCAATTTACTTTACGAGTATAGCATACCGAAATCAATTTGTCAAGTATTTTTCACAAAAAAGTATCGCATTTTCTGTGATATTTCGCTAAAAATCAAATGACTATCTCAAAATCACATACAAATACGGCGGGATATCGAAGCACGTTCACCGTTCCAAAGAACAAGTACCTCACCCGATTCCACGGTAATCCCTGCTTGCTGTTTTAAAAAGCGGTTACTCACGCCGAGCGCGCGATCGGCGCAAAGCGTATCCGATGTAAGCGGATATTTCGCGCCGCGCACTGTAAGCTTCGCCCTTTCCGAGAGCGAAAAAAGCGAAAAAACGCCATCGGGCTCACCCTCAAAGATAACCGTTTCTCCCTGCTTCAACACCGTCAGCATTTCATATTCACCGACGATATACGCCGATATTCCCTCTCGGGAAAGCGAGCGGAGAAGGGCAATATTGGCAAGCGTATGATCGAGCCGTCCGCCAAGAGCAGCAAAAAGAAATATCTCATCAGCGCCGCGCGAAATCGCTTCCCTGACGGCAAGTGCCATATCGGTATCGTCCTTTTCCACGGGATAGGTAAGCACCTCAATCCCATCGGGAAGACGTCCGAGCGAGTCGAAATCGCCGATAGCTAACAGAGGCACAAGTCCGTACGCCTCACAATAGGAAAGACCGCCGTCCGCAGCGATGATCAGAGCGTTCTCGCAAAGCGACAGAGCCTCTCCCTGATAGTCACCTGCACCAAAAATACAAGCTCTCATAAACAAAACTCCTCAAAACAGGAAAAAGGCACGCGGCGTGGCAGTGCCAGAGTAAAGACGAGTACTTCTTTCGTCACCGGATGCGCAAAAGCAAGCCTTCCCGAAAAAAGCGCGATCTCGCCCTTGTAGCGACTGCCGTACTTGCCGTCTCCGAACAGCGAAAAGCCTCGCGAAGCAAACTGTACGCGGATCTGATGCGTGCGCCCCGTAATGAGCGTTATGAAAACGAGCGAAAAAATTTTCCCGTCCACCGCTGTTTTGGCAAGAACACAAAAACGAAGCCTTGCTTCCTTTACGCCCTGTCGCTTCTTCTTTACGGCAAAAACCTTATTCTTGCGGCTATCCTTGAACAAATAATCCAAAAGCTCGCCCTCTTTACCGAGCGCTTCTTCCACGTCGCCTGTAACAACTGCAAAATACCCTTTATCAAATCGTCCTTCAGCAATATCGCGCGACAAAACCGATGCTGCCGCCTTGTTTTTGGCATAGACCATCAGCCCCCCTACCGCCCGATCAAGTCGGTGAAGGGGATAGGGTGTCGAAGTATCGTTTTGACTCTGATAATGCGCCGTCAAAAGCGCGATCATCGACTCGCCGTTCTCACTTGCCTCAGAGGAAACCCCGATGGGCTTTTCCAAGACCGTGACGAAAGCGTCGTCGTACAGTATCTTGAAACCATCCATAACTTATAGCTGATCCGTACGTACCGCCTCGGCAAGCGCCAGAAGTCCCGCCTCGAAATTCACACCGTACCAATAGTAGTCTTCAACGCCCATTGTCGCGCGAATCGAAGCGACCGTAAAATCAACGGCAACCTTGAGGGCTGCCTCAAGCGCCATACCAAGCGTCAGAGCGCCGCAAAGCGAGGAGGAAAAAACGTCGCCCGTACCGTGAAATCTGACGGGGATATTCTCGGAAAAATACTCGTAAAATCTATCCTCATCCTTCACATAAGCAACCGCGCCCTGTTTGTCAGGGGTATAGATTACGCCTGTCACAACGGCAACCTTACAACCGAAGCGCGAAACCAGACGGCGAAGAAGTCCGTGAATATACGCCTCGTCGTAATTCTCGCCCACAAATTCTTCGCCAAGTAAGAAAGCCGCCTCAGTGAGATTGGGTACGATCACATCCGCCTTTTCGCAAAGGCGCGCCATTTTAGCGGGGAAATCCTCGCCAAAAGCAGGATAAAGCTTGCCGTGATCCGCCATAACGGGATCGACGAAACAAAGAGCGCCCTTCCCAAACGTGTTAAAAAAACGAAGCACCGTGTCGATCTGCTCATCAGAGCCGAGATAGCCCGTGCCAATCGAGTCAAAGGTAATGCCCTCCTTTTCCCAGTGAGAGGCAATCTTGCCCATCTCATCGGTCAGATCGCAAAAGGTGAAATCCCGAAAACCTGCCGTATGTGTCGAAAGGATAGCCGTCGGCATAATGGCAGTTTCAATTCCCATCGCCGAAAGCGTGGGAAGCGCTACGGTCAGAGAGCATCTGCCGAAGCAGGAAATATCCTGAATGGAAACGGTACGTTTCAAAAAAATTCCTTCTTTCCGTTATAAAATATAAAAATTCATACCCGTTATGTATTATTCAAAATCAAGCCCCGCCTTGACCTTCACGCCGTTTTTCAGACGAACAAGATACGAGCTTACCACAACCACGAAAATCACGCGGACAATGAGATCGATCATAAAAAATTCGTTCACAAAAATCTGAAGCATCGGGAAAACGGCAGAAGAAAGCGCTGTCAGAAGCGCAAACACGAGGACGAGCTTTTTTCCCTTGTGCAGCGCGCGCTTGACCGTCTTGTCAGCATAAAGCTCACGCTCAAGCATCTCGGGCGTTCTGTCACGCTCGCTGAGCGTGCTTTCGGGATTACCGCCGTAATTTTCGATAATATCCCCGAACAGGCAGTAGAACGACACCATCATCACGAAAAAGGCGACCTGAGAAAGCGCCACGACGGCAGTCGAAACGAGAAGCTCGTCAAAAACGTCAAAATCGCGGATCACGATATAGTAAAGATCCTCGGCAAAGCCGCCGCCAACGTCCTCGTTGTAATGTCTTGAAGCAAAGCGAAGTGTAAGAATATAGCCGACAGTCGACGTAACGAAATACGAAATTGATGCCCAGAGTCCTACCGTAACGGTCTTTTTTCTTCCACTGCTTTTATAAAAGCGGAAGAAAAGGACCGACGTGATCAGAAAAAGCGCGGCATTGATCATAGGAGGCAGAAGGCTGTAACCCTCGATCTTGAGTTCAAAACAAAAGAAGACGGCGTAAATGAAAAATCCAAGCGTGGTAATAAGATAGCGAAAATGACGGCAGGTGTCCTCTCGCTCATAGCTTGCGATCTTTTCGGAAATTTCCTCCATAAACGCCGCATCCTTACGGATCGAGCGGAAATAGCGGATCGCCGTCACCATCCAGACGATACCCACAATCAGCACCAATACAAACGCAATCACGTTGAAAATACCGCGATAGCCCTTTAAAGACTGTATGCCATTGTCAGTCACAACGCCGTAACGGTCGTCGGCAAGCAAGGTGAGATCGGGCAAAATCGCCATCAAAGGCTTCAGAATCACGAAAATCAGAGTGAACAGGCGAACCGTCGGAAGCTTTCCCGTCACGTTCTCATCACGCAAAGAATCGGAAAGTCCGTCAAGCGCTCCGAAAAGCGAAGAAAAAGCAAGAAACCCGATAACCGCCTCCGCCGCGCCGAAAGCAAGGGAAAGCAGTAATATCCAGAGCTGTTCTTCAGACGAGATCAGAGCATATACGTATAGACAGGGCAGCTTACCAAGCGAAAGAATAAAAAGCTTTTTAAAACGGCTCGCTGCCTCATTCATTGCCACGTTAACATGAGAAAGACGTAAAATGCCATAAAGAATGAGACCGTAACCGATCGCATCGGGCATAATATCAATAATGTTAATATGCGGGTTAAAAAGGAAAATGAGTCCCGCCACAATAGCTGTAATCGACATAACGTAAAAACCTCCTGTTACGGCTTGGTTTTGCCAAAAAGCTTGTTGAGGAATTTAGCAATCGGGCTTTCGATATCACCCGGATTTAAATATTCCTCACCCTCATAGCAAATATAACGGTAGCAATTAAAGAAAACAACCTCGCTGAAAATGACGTAAATAAGAAATATCATCATGGACACCATCGTAAAAGGCGCAAGGGTTGCTGCCGATATGCCGAGGGGAAGCTTGTAGCAAAGCGTGAGAATAAACTGAAAGACGTAATATACACTCCCGATCACACAAGCATAGCGCGCTCTTGAGGCAATACCGGGAAGCTCGACTTCACCGGCGAGCGAAACAATGCCGGCAAAAAGATAAAAGAACGCAACGCCCTGCAAAACGAGTGAAAGCATCTTAACTGTGTCGATAGCGCTTTCCAGATATACGGTATATAGTCCCGTTGCCGAGAATATCCCGATCGCAAAGGCAAGCGCGCCCAGGAAAATCAAGGGATACAGACATTTTCTGAAAACGGTAAAACCCTTCGCATAACCGTCAAGACGGCAGGCGGCGGCAAGCATCAGAAGATAACCCGCAAGATCGGGAAAAATATCAATACCGATGGCAGAGCCGGATACCGTTCTCACAACGATCTCGATCATCATCAGAAAACCGTAAAAAATCAAACCAAAACCCATCGTTTTTTAAATCCTTTCTGAACGCCGGCGATCAGTCACGCGCGCCGCAGCACTTTTTATATTTCTTACCGCTGCCGCAGGGACAAAGATCGTTCGGACCAATCTTCTCGGTCTTTCTCATGATCGGCGTTTTCTTAACGGCAACCTTTTTGTCGCCTGCAAAACCCTCGGCAGTCGCGCGCGATACGGCGCGGCGCTCTACCGGCTCGCGCTTCATAACGGAAAGCAGCGAACGTACCGTCTGCATACGGATTTCATCAATCATCGCGTCAAACATATCCGCGCCTTGAATACGGTATTCGTTCACAGGATCGCGCTGCGCGTAGGCATTGAGTCCGATACTGCCCTTCAGGTCGTCCATCATATCAATATGCTCCATCCAGTGCGTGTCAACCGCGCGGAGAAGCACGATGCGCTCGACCTCACGGATTGCATCGCCGAACATCGCCTCTTTCGTTTTATAGAGCGCCATGGCGCGCTCAACCATTTCCTCACGGAAGGTGTCAAGCGTAAGCTTGGCAAGCTCTTCCTCGCTATACCGGAAATCCTCGTCGGTAAAGAGGAAGCCGTAGAAGGTGTTGCGAAGCTCGGTAAAATTCCACTCGGCAGGGGCATCCGATACACAGCAAGCATTCACTGCCTCCTCGACGGTCTGACGGATCATCGTCCGAATTTTCTCATGGAGATCAGCGCCCGACAGAACCTCGTTACGCTGTGCGTAAATAATATTTCTCTGCTGATTCATTACGTCGTCGTAAGAAAGAACGTGCTTACGGCGGCTGAAGTTCATACTCTCAAGGCGTTTCTGCGAACCCTCGATCGAATTTGAAAGAATCTTTGCCGAAATCGGCTCGTCCTCGGGTAATCCGAGTGCGCGCACCATCGAACCGACGCGCTCCATCTTCGACTGACCGAAAAGTCTGAGAAGATCGTCTTCAAGCGACAGATAAAAGCGGCTCTCGCCGGGGTCGCCCTGACGTCCCGAACGACCGCGAAGCTGATTGTCGATACGGCGGCTTTCATGGCGCTCCGTACCGATGATGAATAAACCGCCTGCCTCGCAGACCTCTTTTGCCTCGGGCGCAATCTCTTCTTTATATTTTTGATACAGGGATTTATAGACTTCTCTTGCGGCAAGCACCTCGTCGGAAACCGAAAGAGACGAGCCGACGGCAAGACCGATCACGTCCTCCTCATAACCCTGCTTTCTCATTTCCTGCTTCGCCATAAATTCGGGATTACCGCCAAGCATAATGTCAGTACCGCGGCCTGCCATATTGGTTGAAATCGTAACCCTTCCCTTTTTACCCGCCATCGCAACAATTTCCGCCTCGCGCTCATGATGTTTGGCGTTCAGAACAGTATGCTTGATGCCGCGCTGTTTTAACACCTGCGAGAGCGCTTCGCTCTTTTCGATCGAAACCGTACCCACAAGAACAGGCTGTCCTTTTTCGTGGCAAGCAAGAATCTGACGGACGATTGCCGTATACTTACCCTTTTCGGTCGAGTATACCTCGTCGTTGTGATCGACACGGATCATCGGACGGTTGGTGGGAATGGTAACGACGTCCAGCTTGTAGATGCCC
>CAYWPS010000038.1:0-15028 GCA_964460165.1 uncultured Ruminococcus sp.
GGTCGCACTGAACGAATCTCTCGTAGTTGTAGGGCTGAAGACGGAGCATAAGCTCGCCAAAAGTAATAACCTTCATTTTGAAAATTCCTTTCGTTAATTATATTTTTGAATTTCATTGCATACACATATATTGTAGCAAATACTATTGAAAAAATCAAGAGAAACGCTTATATTTTTGTAAAAAAGAATGCGGCAGGGTTCTTTCGTTCTTTTGAGCGAGAACAAGCCCCGGCAAAAAAGAGCCCGTAAGAAAACGGGCCCCGTGTATCAGTGTATGTTTTTTATATCCTCAAGACAAGCTCTGCATATTTTCTTGCCCTTGAATTCCGTCACGCCCTCCTCGCTTCCGCAAAAATTGCAGCAGGGGTGATACTTGGTGAGGATGATCTTGTCGCCCTCTACGTATATTTCTACGGGGTCGGAGCTTGCGATATCCATCTTTCTGCGCATTTCCTTTGGGATAACGATTCTGCCGAGCTCGTCAACGTTTCTTACTATACCTGTGGATTTCATATTTATTTCCTTTCTTGGAGAGATCGTTTGCGCTTGAGAGCCTGTTGAGCTCTCGGCTTACGCGAATGTCGTATTGCGTGAGAATATTTTATCAAAAATTACAAGCGGTGTCAAGGAGTTTTTCAGATTTTAAGAATTGAAGCCTTCCGGGCGCTTCTTTTGTACGTAACGGTGGTGTAAAATGCAAAAAGCTGACAGCAGGATCCGAAACAAGCCTATATCCATAGCCTTGTCGTATATACCGAGCGAGATCGAGACGGAGATATACGGCTATCTTACTAAAAAACGGACAAGCGACACGGAGGTGAATGAGATAAGGCTGCGCTCCCGCGGGCCCGTGGCGTTGACAGTCTCGGGAGAGAACGTTTCTCTCGCTGCGCGTATTGATCGGGAGACGCTCAAGGAGGTGTTCAAGAAAATTTGTGACGGAGCGGTCTTCGCGCACCGCGACGACGTGTGCCGAGGCTTCGTTACCCTTGATGGCGGAGTGAGGGTCGGCGTTTGCGGACACGCCCGCTACGAGAGGGGCGCTATCGTCGGCGTAGGCGAGATATCCTCGCTTGTTTTCAGGATACCCTCGGGCGAGTGCGCGTTTGCGCGCGAGCTGTACCGTGAATGGATGGCGCGCGGAGGAGGTATGCTGATATGCTCTCGCGCGGGAGAGGGGAAGACGACTGCTATACGCTCGCTTTCACGCTTGATAGGCTCGGGCGAGAGGGCGAGGCGCGTGGTAGTGGTGGATGAGCGATGCGAGTTTGATATAGGCGCTTACGGAACGGCTCACGTAGATATCCTGCGCGGCTACAGACGGTCTCTTGGAGTCGATATCGCCGTGCGTACCATGTCCGCCGAGGTCATAGTGGTTGACGAGATATCCTCGGGCGAGGATTCAGCCGCGATGCTGTCCGCACTCGGAGCGGGAGCGGACGTTATAGCCACGGCGCACGCAGACAGCCTTTCGGGAGCTATGAGCAGAAATTACGTAAGGGAGCTTATCGCCGGAGGATTGTTTAAAAGCGCTTGCGTTATTGAGAGAAGGAATGGGCGCTTTGGTTTTTCGATTGAGAAGATTTGATTTTGGGAGGGCTGAAATTTGACACGGTACGTGGGATTGTTGCCGTATATCGGCGCGGCAGTCATAATTTTTGCGGCATTTACGGTGTGGCGGGAGTACGCCGCCTTTCTTGAAAGAGGGGTTTGCTGGTGCCGCGCGTTTCTCGCCGCACTGTGCGATCTTCGGGAGAAGATGAAGTGCTATCTCGACTCTCCGAGAAGCTGGGCGGAAGGATACGAGGACGGACTCCTTTACGAATGCGGATTTCTGGAAAGACTCCGTGACGGTGAGAATCTGCACGAGGCTTACCGCGCGTCCCGCCGCGGCGCTTGCCTTTCGGATACCGCCGACGAAATCCTGGATTCCTGCTTCAGACGGCTCGGAGAGGGATATCTTGATACGGAGCTTGAGTCTGTTGAGCTGGCGATAGAAAAGCTTTCCGGCGAGGAGGCACGCGGCAGCGAGGAGCTGGTACGCAGACGAAAGGTTGCCGGCGCGGTGCTCGGAGCGTGCGCCTCCGGTATCGTCATTTTGGTTATTTAAGGAGAATAAAATGGACGTTGATTTGATAATGAAGGTGGCGGGCGTTGGCATGATAGTCGCCGTCGTGTGCCAGATCTTGGGTAAGGCGGGCAGGGAGGAGCAGTCTACGCTCGTATCCATCACGGGAATAGTGATAATTCTCGTGCTGATCGTAGAGGAGCTCGGAGATCTTATAGAGTCACTTAAAAGGATATTCGGATTATGAGCGGATGGATGAGAGTTGTGGCATACGCCTTCATAACGCTTTTTCTCGGAGTTCTTCTCAAGGAGCTTGGCTTCAAGGGCTCAAAGCTCACGCTTTTGCTTGGTACCGTGTGTATCGTGGGCGTCGCGGTCCTGTGCATCGGCGAGGTGTTTTCATCCATGCCAAAGATCGAGGACGGCGAGGAATATACGGTAGCTATGCTGAAGATCGTTGGGGTGGGGTATGCGTGCGGCGTATGCGCCGACATTTGCGCGGAGCTCGGGGAGACGAGCCTTGCCGGAGCGGTCTGTTTGTTTGGAAGGGTCGAGATAATAACCTTATCGCTCCCGTTTATCAAAAGGATAGTTGAAAGGGGAATTGAGTTAATGTGAGAAAAAGAAGGAAAAAAGTAAATCGTACGTTACATAAAACCGTAATAACGGTTATGATCGCCGCGTTCCTGCCTTGCGCTTGCGCTCTGAAGTGCAACGCGGCGGAGCAGAGTGAGAGCGAGAGCGTCAGCTCTCGGATAGACGGAATAATCGAGGATTTCTACGGCGCGGTCCCCGATGGTGTTGAAATGACGGATGGAATTGACGGGCTCTCGGAATCGGTTGGGATCAAGCGCATACTCGAGGGGATAATCAATGCCGTGAAGGATAACGGCGGCGAGCTTGGCAGGTTTCTTCTGACTCTTATAGCGATAGCTCTGATGAGCGCTCTGGCATCGCAGGCGAGCGGCGCGATGGCTGCGTTCGCCTCGCGTTCGGTGGGGGTCGTCTCATCGGCGCTGCTGCTTGAGAGGCTGATATTTCTCGTCAGCGGAGCTGTGGCGTCTCTTAAGGAGATAAACGGCTTCTTCGGAGCGGTGATACCCGTCGCCTTGGCGGTGAACTCGCTCGGAGTATCGCCCACTACCGCGTCCGCTCAAGCCGTGGGAATGGGTCTGACGCTCGGACTTTATTCCTTTATCGTTTCTGAGCTTCTGGGCGCTATCGTCGGCGTGATATTCGTGGGTTCGGCAGCTTCTGCGATAGACCCTCTGTTTGAGAGGCTATCGCGCAACGTCAAGAATCTTTTTCTGTCCGTTATGGGTATTCTCACTGTGTTGGTCGGCGCGAGCTTTTCGTTGCAGAGCTCCATATCCGCGAGCGCGGACTCCGCGGTGTTGAGGAGCGCGAGATACGCCGTATCGAGCACTATTCCTATAGTCGGCAACGCAGTCTCGGGCGCGCTCGGCGTAGTAACGGGCGGTGTATCCTATGCTCGCGGCATAGTCGGGGGAGGCGCGGTGGCGGTGGTTATTTCATTGATGCTTGCGCCCTTGGTCACGCTTCTTTGCTACCGTCTTTGTCTGAAGGCGGGAGTGTTTTTCACCTCTCTGTCCTCCGTGTCGGGGTGCGAGAGCGTCCTTGCTCCGTTTCTCAGCGCGCTCGACGCGCTCGTGGCGGTATATTCGCTCACCTCCGTTATTTACATCGTGGAGATGGTCGCTTTTTTGAAGGGAGGGGCGTCGGTTGCTTAGCGGATACTTTTCTACCGTTATTACGGTCTGCGTATTTATTACCGTGGCGCTCGGTCTGTCGCACCCGAGATTTAAGGGCGCGGTCGGATTTGGCGCGGGCATATTGGTAATTTGCGTTGTTTTGTTACCTTTGGTTGACATATTTCGCGATTTTGACATAAACGAGCCGCTCGACGGTATTATAGCGGATATGAAACAGGAAGGAGCAGCCGATGACGCGATAGAGCTTGCGTTCGAGAGAGGAATAGCCGAGTATATCGCGGCGGAGCATGACGTGGATGTCGGGTGCGTCGTGGTGAACGCCGACGGCTTTGATATGGAGAGCCTTACGGCAGAGAGGATATACGTCACGCTGAGCGGCGAGGCGATATATCTTGATTATAAGAAGATTCAAAATGAGATATCGGGTAGGTTTACACAGGGAGGAGAATGTGAGGTGTCGCTGAGTGTGGGATAAGGGCTTCTTTAAATTTATCAAGGAAAAAAAGGACGTTACGAAAATCGCGGTCGCGCTGGCGCTCGGACTCGTACTTATCTTCATAGGAACCAATACGGACACCGCGGTCGAGCAGTCGGACGAGGGGCTCGAGGATAAGCTTGCCGCCGCGTGCTCCGGCGTGGCGGGCGTGGGCAAATGCTCGGTGCTCGTTTACTATTCAACGAGCGACTCGCGTACTGAGGAGAGCAAGGTGGAAAGCGTGATAGTGATCTGCGAGGGCGCGGATTCTGCCGAGGTCAGACTGAAGCTGACCGAAATGCTCTCATCCTTTTTCGGCATAGGGACAAACAGAATAAAAATTGAAAAAATGCAAGGTTGATTTTTTGCAGCCGTGGCATATTGCACCGTACGGCGGCATAGTCTGTAACAGTAACAAAAACAAGGAGATACGAATATTATGAAAAACGAAAAGTTCAAGCAAATTTTCTCATCGAAGGTGACTAAGAGCCTTGCGGTATTTTTAGTAGTGCTTCTGATAGGCGCTGCTGTGTACGTTAACTACAAGCTCTTTTACGATCCGGTCGACTCTATGGGCTACGGTGACAACAACATGGACGATCAGTTTGACAGCTCGGCGCAGACGGGAAGTAACGCCGGCGAGGAGGATTATTTTACCGCTACCGCCCTTAACCGTCAGCAGTCGAGAGACGAGGCTATCGATGTGTTGAAGCTCGTCAGCGAGAGCGACGAGTCGAGCGAGGAGGCGAAAGCGGAGGCAACCGCCAAGATCTCGCAGATCGCGGTGGATATCCAGAACGAGAATAACATCGAAACGCTCGTTAAGGCAAAGGGCTTTGAGGAGTGCGTGGCTATCATCTCCGAGAACTCCGTCAGCGTTATAGTCGGCGCAGAGGAGCTTCAGGCGGCGGAGGCGGCACAGATACTCGCTATCGTCTACGACACTACGGGGATCAATCCGGAGAACGTCAGCATTATCAACAAATGACGGCGAAGGAATAATATCAAACGGAGCAGGATGGGGGTCAGCCCTTGCATCTTGCTCCCGATTTTTTGTCCGCGCCGCGCTCCTTTGTGTATGGCGCACATAATTCGTAAAAATAATTAAATATATTGACATGCGCGGCGAGATATGATAAAATGTAATAGTCAAATTTGTATTGCTTGGAGATCAAAAAATGG
The DNA here is from genome assembly GCA_964460165.1 of uncultured Ruminococcus sp. Lineage (GTDB taxonomy): Bacteria > Bacillota > Clostridia > Oscillospirales > CAG-272 > UBA1740. The sequence goes on from CAYWPS010000038.1 coordinate 5,459, forward strand.
AAAAGCTTAAGGTTGGTATTATAGGCGCTACCGGTATGGTTGGTCAGAGATTTATAATGCTCCTCAACGAGCACCCGTATTTCGAGATAACCGCGCTCGTCGCGGGTCCTCGCTCTGCGGGTCAGAAGTACGGAAAGGCGGTGCTCGGCAGATGGAAGATGACCGACGTCTGCCCCGAGAGGATACTTAATATGGAGGTCATATCCTCCGACGAGGTCGAGAGAGTAAAGTCTCTTTGCGATTTCGTATTTTGCGCGGTAAGCATGTCCAAGGACGAGACGCGCGAGCTTGAGGAGAGATACGCCAGGGCGGAGATCCCCGTCGTATCCAATAACTCGGCTAACAGATGGACCCCCGACGTCCCGATGGTCATTCCCGAGGTCAACGATTCGCACCTTGAGGTCATTGACGCGCAGAGAAAGAGGCTTGGAACGAAGCGCGGCTTCATCGCGGTCAAGCCGAACTGCTCTATACAGTCCTACGTGGGCGCTCTCACGCCTCTTATGAAGTATGGCATCAAGGAGATAGTCGTCACCACGTATCAGGCTATCAGCGGAGCGGGAAAGACCTTCCGCGAGTGGCCTGAAATGGTAGATAACCTCATTCCCTTCATAGGCGGAGAGGAGGAGAAAAGCGAGCGCGAGCCGCTTCGTGTATGGGGACGTGTCGAAAACGGTGCGGTGGTTCCCGCCGTCCTGCCCGCTATCACCAGCCAGTGCCTCCGCGTACCAGTTACCGACGGACATATGGCGGCTGTGTTCGTAAGGTTTGAGAATAAGCCCACTAAGGAGCAGATACTTGAGGATTGGAGGACCTTCGCGGGTAAGCCGCAGACGCTCGGTCTGCCGTCAGCTCCCGAAAGATTCCTTACCTACTTCGAGGAGGATAACAGACCACAGACGCGCCTCGACCGCGATCTTTACGGCGGAATGGGTGTCAGTGTAGGCAGACTCCGCGAGGACAGCGTTTACGACTATAAGTTCGTCGGTCTTTCTCATAACACTCTCAGAGGCGCTGCCGGCGGAGCCGTGCTTATAGCCGAGCTGCTTTACAGAGAGGGATATCTTAGCAGGAAATAAAAATCAGATCGGCGCCGCACCGCGCGGTATCTTTGCACGGTGCGCGCCAAAAGGAAGGTAAAATGAATATATCAAAATATAAGGCTTTGCTGACCGCCGTGGATATGGGCAGTCTTTCCGCCGCGGCGCAGAAGCTCGGTTACACCCAGTCGGGTCTTACGCATATGATGAACGCGCTCGAGGATGAATTTGGATTTTCTATACTTCAGCGCGGATATTACGGCATCAAGCTCACACCCGCGGGAGAGAGAATAATCCCCAAGGTGAGACAGCTGGTAATGTGCGAGGAGTCGCTCGAGAACGAGGTAGAGCTCGTCAAGTCCTACGGAGATAACGTTCTCAGGATCGGAGCGTTCTCGAGCATGGCGGGCACGTGGCTTCCCTTTATCGTTGAGAGATTCAACCGTGAGTTCCCGGACATCACCGTCAATATACAGACCGGCACGGTCGCGGAGCTCTACGGAGGACTTGACGAGGGCAGATACGACGTCTGCTTCGGAACCAAGAACGCTAAATACGACTTCAAGTGGTTTTCTCTTGAAAAGGACAGGTTTTACGCAATACTTCCCAAGGATTATCCCACGGAGGGCGACGAGTTCCATATAACGAGGTTCAACGGCACTAAGTTTCTGATGCCCGGACTCGGATTTGACGATGACATCAGCGCGGTCTTCACGGAGAATAACGTCCGTCCCTTCGTTACTCCTACCTACGTTGACGATCCCGCGATCATCTCTATGGTCGAGCACGGCCTTGGAATAAGCATGCTTTCCGAGCTCATTATCGCAAACAGAGCGGATTCGGTCAAGGTCCTGCCTATAATCCCCGAGGTATCGCGTACGCTTGCTCTCGCTATGAAGCAGGACAAGGTAATGACCCTTTCTCTCAAGCGTCTTGTGGCTATAACCAAGGAGTTTGCGAAGAACAGACAGTAGCTTTTTGGTAGATTTGAATAAAATTTTAAAAGATTTTTCGTCAGGCGAAGACTTCATAAAGCTGTGAATTCTATTGACAACTATTAATTAAAAATGTATAATTATTGTAGTGTATTGTACTTTGGCGGAGTATGCTTGCCGCCATTTTGCTTCGCTGCTTCGCGAAAAATAACGAAAGGCTTTCGGGTATTGAAATGAAAAAATTTATTATCCTGCTTCTCGTCACGGCTTTGCTTGCCAGCCTCTGCGGCTGCAAGCTGTTGAAAAAGATTGGCATAGGCGGTCCTGATGCCTCTGACATCTGCGAGATTGCAAACAATTCGAATCCTACAAAGATCACTACCGAGGTCAGCTACGTTACCAAGTCCGGCGACAAGCTTACCGGCTACTACGTAACGACTACCGACGGTACGGACACGATCTTCGACTACTATTATGAGAGATTCGCAACACCCCAGGAGTCCGTAGCTAACGGTAACACGGACCGTATAATGAAGGTCGAGGGCGTGATCTACTACAAGGACGGCGTTTATTACGACGGCAACGATGAGGCGTGGCAGCCCGGATCGGGCACTGCCTTTGATCTTAAGCTCCAGATAGACGAGGACGTTTTCAAGGATGCTACGGTCTCGGAGGACGGCACCTCGTTTGAGGGTAAGGTTTCCGCTGAGGATCTCGTGTCCGTAATAGGTACAAGTCTTAACGCGGTCGGCGACGCTACCGTGTCCGTTTACACCAACGGCGCCAATCTCACCTCTGTGGTCGTTACCTGCGCAACCGCAAACGGCACGATGACGGTAAGAACCTCTTACACGTATAACACTCAAAACCTCTTCCCTGAAGAAGCTGCGGAATAAGGTTTGACGGCAGAGATCATTGTCTGAAAGGAAAGAAATATGAAAAAAGTAATTGTATTCATTCTTGTTGTCGCGCTTTGCGTTCCTACGCTCGCTTCCTGCGCCTTTATCAACAAGGTCACCGGCGGCTTGTTCGATAACACGCTCAAGAAAGTGTCTGAGATGTACAGCATGAGCAGTCCTACCAAGGTCGTTGCAACCACAAAGCAGACCATCGGCGCTGTTGAGCTTAATTGCAGCTACGAGCTCGTTACCGGCTACGTTGACAATAAGCCCGCTTCCGTTTACACGGTTACTACCGAGGAGATCAGAAGCGTTGAGGACGGCGGTAACACCGACGTTATAAAGTCGCTTATCAGCAGCGTCACCAAAAAGACCGAGGCTATCGAGGGCATAGGCTCCCGTACTAACGGCGGCGAGTGGAATCCCCAGGGCTCTATCTGGGTGATAGGCCGCGGAAGAATGGCTCTTAACCTTAATAAGAAGTACGTCGAGAATATGAACTATGAGAATCACACTCTTACGTTCACCGTTCCTCAGAAGTACGCGGCTAACGTATTAGGCGCGGAGTACGCTACGGACATTTCCAGCGACGTTGAGATAACCATCGTCGACGACGGCGCGGTAATTACCTCAGTCGATCTTCACTACTTCCTTGCAGGTGATGAGTCTGCGAACCTCGTTGAGTCCGAAATGACCGTTAAGGTCGTTTATACATACGATCTTGAACGAATCACGATAGAATAACAGAGGTTGCGGCTATGAAGAAGATTATTGCGCTTATCCTTGTTATAGGTTGCATATTTGCCCTCACGGCTTGTAAGCTTTTCTCTCGTGACGATGTTGAGGAGTCTAAGGTCGACGCGGATGCTGTCGCGGCTATGCAGGCTAAGATAGACGCCTCCGCTCCCGACGGCGCAGTCATAAGGGTCACTCTTACGGGAGATCTTGGAGATCTTAACAGTAAGTATGACGTTATTTATAACGCTGACGGAACGGCTACCGTCGTTTATTCCTACGAGGTATTCAACTCCTTCGATGAGACCGAGACCTTTGACGGTCCAAAGACTGTTAAGACCGGTACCGTGACCGTTGAGGCTGACGGCGCATTAAGCGATGAGGTTGGCGGTACGGCATTTGTTGAGTCCGTGACCTTTAATATTAAGCTTGACGCATCTAAGCTCAGCTCCGCGGCCGAAAGCGCGGGAGTTCTCAGCGCCAAGATCCCCGCGAATAATACCGCTGCGATCCTCGGCGTCAGCGTGGGCTCTGACGTTGACCTGCTTATTTCCACGGGCAGTGACGGAGTTACCTCCGTTGTCATCTCTTACACCACATCATCCGGTGACATAGAGATATCCACCACCTACGTCTATCTCGAGGATACGTCTGAAACCACCGAGGAATAATATTTATTCAACCAACAGAAACCAAGGGGGCTGTCTCAAATGCGAAAAAATTGAGACAGCCCCAAAAGTTTGATAAGGGGTAGGCAGATTTAAGGAAAACAAGGTTAAAAACCTACGGTTTCCTCATTTTTTATTCTACCGCCGTTTCCTAACCCGACGTACCCTTCTACGCCTGTCGCTCGTCAAGCGGCGGTTTCTGCTCCGGATCCGTTTGCCCCTCGGTGTGCTCTCATTAAGAATTCGCAAAAGCTGTATTTTTACCGCGTTTTCGCAGCTTTTCATTGATCTTACCTGAATTCTTAATGTGACACCCCCTTGAATTTGCATATTTAATTGAAATTAAGGTCGGGGTATTTCGGTTTTATAATAAGTCAGATTTACGCGGAACTCAAATCAGCGGCTTCAAGACCTCGAGTATGCGGCTTGCCATTGAGAAAAAGCCGAGGTCGTTCGGGTGGGTAAAATCCACGGATCCATCTGTTCCCGCTAAAGTCAGAAGCGTTCTGCCGTCTATGAAGTAAACGTTTTCGTCACCGCTTGCCGCCGCGTTATCGTAAGTTCTCCTGATTATCTCAAGGCGATGCAGCTGGTCGGGGGTGAGGTACGGCTTCGGCATTGATATAATGATTATAGGAAGGGATGGATTGACCTCTCTTATCCTTTTAAACATTCTTTCGTGCGTTCTTTCGAGGTGATCTGCATCGGGAGCGTTGTGGTCGTAGTCGTATACGAAGACCGACATATCGAGCCCCTTGATATAGTCCGCGATCTCGTCCTCGCCTCTCGCGCTACCGGAAAAGCCGAGGTTTATATGATCCGCGCTAAGCCATCGGGAGAGGAATCCCTGATAAGAGGTGCCGGGGCGCGAGGCGCAGCCGCCCTGAGTGATCGACGAGCCGTAGAATACCACTGGCTTTTCAACTCTGTAAGGCGAGGGCTCGGCTATCTCTGCGCTATCCGCGAGTCCGACGAACAGCTCGCGCACGTCGCTGTAAAGCGGGAAGTTTATCGTTATTTCTCTCATTTCGCGAGAGCCGAGATCGATCACGCTCTCGTATCCGTCCTCCATGTCAAAGGGCGGGCGGTACGATGCCTTGAATTCCCCGTCTGCGTAGATGTCAAATCCTGCCGAGCCGCAAAGCGCAAAGTGCGACATCTTACCGATGTTTTCCATCTTGGCGCTGATGGCAACGTAAGGGGAGTTTGTCTTAAAGCGGAGTCTGCCGCCCGCTGTATTCGCGTGCAGACCGTAAACGCCCGCGCTGACCGTTTTGGCTATTTCCTCGGGCATACGTCTGAATTTGCCGTTTTCATAGAAAACGCCGTAAATTTTGAATGGTGACGAGCGCGCGTCGAGAAATTTAATGTCGGGCTTATCTATTTTTGTCTCTATTTTGAAATTCTTGTCAAGCTCGGCGATGTTACTCATTGCGTTATCCTCCAATTTATTATACTGCGTCTATTATATCAAAAGCTACTCGCGGTATCAAGTGTTTTTTAGAAAAAGAATGATTTGATACACGTAATTGCTTGACATTTTTTTAAACTGTGATATGATATAGTCAGAAACGAGTACGCTCATAAATACATTTTATTATTAAGTAAAAAACGTGGGATATTTATTTTTAGCGATTTCGGTTATTTCGGGATCGGTCAAGGGCTTCTTCGCAAAAAAGGTCAGCGATAAGACCAGCGGTATAGAGGGAGCGGTGCTCTCCAATTTAAAAAGAATGCTGTTCAGTATTCCGATAGGGCTTATTTTCGTTCTTTTTGACGGCAAGCTTTCGGACTTGAAGGTCTCGTGTGACGTGCTGGCAATCTCCGCCTTTGCAGGCATAAGCATCAGCGTTTTTATCGTGTCGTGGCTTTTGGCGGTCAAGAAAAGTGCTTTTACAGCAGCAGATACCTTCATATCCCTTGGCGCAGGGCTCGGCAATGGTTTTGACGCTTATTATGTCGAGGGTGTTCTTTAAAGAAAAGATCAAGCCATTATGCATTGCGGGCTTGGCTGCTTTATTCGCCGCACTGCTGTTTATTAACGTTATAGTTTCCTGATATTCAAGGATAAGGATCCGGAAATGGAACTTACTTCATTAAAGGAATATTTAAGCAAGCTTGGTAGCAGTCTTTTGAGCGGACCTGCAGGCTCGTTTTTGCACCCGTCCATAGTTGTGAGGAGGGGGAATTGTTATCTCGGTCAGCTGTGACATCAATCTGCGTCCGATAGATAAAAGCGTGCTCTTGATATGTAAAATTGTATTTACATTTACGCGCATTTTTGACCTATAAAGGAGTGTTATGTATAAAATAGGAATTTCCACCTGCGGCAATAAACCGATAGATCTCGCCGGATTTAATGCTATGAAATCCGCAGGTATAGACGTTGCCGAGATCTGTATGGATGATTACAAAGACGTCGATTTCAAAAGGGTCAGGGCAGATGCCGATGCTGTCGGGATAGAGCTTTTCTCTATACACTCGCACATGCATTCCGACTTTGATATTTCATCACTTGATAAAGAAAGCAACAGACGCGCTCTTGAGGAGTTCTGTTGGCTGATTGATGAAATATCAGAGATAGGAATAGATAAAATAGTGATCCACCCAACCCATACGCCCGAGCCTTTTGATCAGGCGTGTCGGGGCGAAAAGATCAAGCACGCGATGGAGTGCTTGGACACGCTCGCGGAGTATGCATATAAAAGGGGAGTCTGGATAGCGCTTGAAAATCTGCCTCGCACGTGTCTTGCCAACACTGTTGACGAGCATTTATATATGTTGAGTGCGAATGACAAGCTTCGTGCTTGCTTTGATTTCAACCACTCTTTGATTGATGACACTGCCGACGTGATAAAAAAGCTTGGAAACAAGATAATTACCGTTCATGTTTCCGACCGCGATAATATCAACGAGCGCCATTGGATGCCCGGTGAGGGCGTTCTCGATTGGAAGAGAATTATTGATGCCTTTAACACCATTGGATATAACGGTGCTTGGATATATGAGATAGGTTTTAATGCGCGGTCCACAATTCAGAGAAGACCGCTTACGTACAGTGATTTTGTTACCAATGCAAAAGAGATTTTTGCCAAGAAGGAGTTGACCGTCATAGGTAAGCCTCTTGCAAATCTTGGACTTTGGGGTCCAAATAATAAGTAATAACAGGGTTGCTTAATTTAGGAGCAGCCGAAAAAGAGGGGCAGTCACATTTGGTAAAACCGAAAAAGTCCCAAAATCAACAAAAAGGACTCAAATACGGCAAAAGAACGTAAATGAGACAGAATAATGATGAAATCCTGCGGATCTCTTCGAATTTTATGGACTTTTTCTACCTCCGTTTTCAAGGCTCGGCGTATGTTAATACGCCTCTCGCCTTGAACAACGAAGCTTTTTCCTCAAATCTGCCTACCCCTATCAAGCTTTTGGGGCTGTCTCATTTTTTTGCATTTGAGACAGCCCCTTCAAATCTATATAAAGTTTTTATTTCGGTCGAATGCTATCAAAACAATTCGCATCTCTCCATTAAATCATATAAGCTCGGACAATAGCTTGCTATGCCGTCATTGATTTTGCTGAATCTCTCAGAATAATAGCTATCCTTTCTTGATCTCGCAAGATCCAATGTCTTATTAAAAACTCTGACAAAGAAATGCTTTTTATTATGTTGTGGAGTAGCAATGGATAGATGCCCGATTCCGATTGCTGTTTGGAGAGTGATTGAGCGGTTTGAGAACACGATTTTTTTGTACGGATCGATCGGCAGATTATTGTAAGCATACGCATTGCTTTTTTCCGATTCCTCCAGGATAAGATCAACTAAATCGGTTTTGCCGTGCAAGTAACATCGGTGAAGCAGATGAGGGATATTGGCAAACCACGCTAGGTACGTAAGCTTGGAGGATTGGTATTCCTTTGATAGTAAATAGGAGATCGTGTCAGCGTTGATACGACTGTCCAAAGCGATAACGTCCAAAAGCTCATCCGTGATAACAAACCACTTATCATCCTTGCGCATCAATCCTTTATCATCCACATGGTTATGTTTTTTGATATTGTATCTATCCAGGATATGAGTTTTATTAGTTATAAGAGCGTATTTGTAAATCTTGTTTACGCCGTATTTTTCGGTATCGTAACGAAAATCATCTCTGTCGCAAATCGCGGCAAAAACGTTTAGACTCTCGTATTCTGATATATAGTCAATAAGAGTTTTGCCGTTTTCGTCTGTTACGGAAAGGTCGATCTCGCTTGCGATGCGCGCATCGTCCGTTTTTGCACAATATTCCAAGCGCGACATCACTATTATATCTGAGCCTGCGTTTTTTCCTGTCATCAGGTAATCTATCGTGACGTTGAACAACTCTGACAGCACCGGCAGCAGTGTTATTTCGGGGAATCCGCGCCCGCTCTCCCATTTACTTACCGCCTTGTCGCTCACTCCGAGCTTTTCTGCCAACACTATCTGTGTCCATCCGTTTGATCTTCTCAACTCGGCGATGGCTTTTCCTATATTATGCTCCATATCGTACTTCCTTTTTTAATTTGAGTATATCACGGCTTTTGCAAAAAGTAAACCTACTTATTTTCTACATACAATTGTACCGGCGAGATCATTCGTGAAAACAACTCTACCATTAGTAGAATTGTACCATAAAGTAAAAGGAAAGTCAATGCAAAAAAACAACCCCATAGATGCCTTTGTTTTTTATGGAGACAAGTGGATTTTGCCGCTATGCGTCAATATTCCCACGCTCTGCGCCTGAATAGCAAGCTCTTCGATCTTCGAGCGGGAAATGCGAACCTAATTCTGTGGCTCTGCCACAGAGCAAGGTTGAGTCAATCTTGATAGTCCGCAAAAAAAGAATTAACCAAAACCGATACCCTTGCGGGTTCGATTTTGGTTAATCTTGGTGGAGACAAGTGGACTCGAACCACTGACCCCTTGCATGTCAAGCAAGTACTCTAACCAACTGAGCTATGCCTCCGTACTCATATATTATACACACAAAGAGTTAGGTTGTCAAGAGGTTTTTCACACAATAATGATTGATTTCCAAAATAACAATGTGGTTTTGTTGATTATTGTCGCGAAAAGCAGTAAAATATCGAGATGTACGATGCGAATACAATATGTAGATAACGATTCACTGATTTAATATATTGTTAATAATATATTAATGATTTATTCATATATCTTTGATACAATATATTAGTCACATAGACAACAATAAAATATGGACCATTAGCTCAGTTGGTTAGAGCTACCGGCTCATAACCGGTCGGTCCTAGG
>CAYWPS010000039.1:0-15013 GCA_964460165.1 uncultured Ruminococcus sp.
AAAAGAGATAACATTTCGGCTACTGACCGATTTGTTATCTCTTTCTGTCGTTATAAGGGCTTAGCACATAACGCGTTTGACTAGTCAAATGCTATGCTCGCACTTAACGGTGTTTTTCAAATTCTCCGCTAAGAACATCACCCCTTCTGTCTTGCTCTTGTTTTTACGCGTTCTTGCTTTGTTTTATTGAATTTTTAACGGGACAACGCTTTTCGTTTTAAAAGCGAAGTGTATTACCATATATTCTCTCCGCGCTCGAGCTTATCTACGAGATAGAGCATGCGCGGAAGGTGGAAGGGACCCTTTGAAAAATTGCCCTTAAGGCTGTTTGCGGGTGTGCCGTCGTAGTGCATATATCCGTACCACTCGCCGTGCTCGGAGTCGGGATATCGCTCAAAGCACCAATCACGGAGCGCCTCGAAGTCACGAAGATACTTCTCCTCGCCGAATACGTTATAGCAAAGGCGGTTTGCTATAATAGCCTCGCACTGCGGCCACCATATCTTCATATCCCATTCAAGCCGGGTGGGAGGATTGCCGTCGCAATCGCAGAAGGCGATAATGCCGCCGCCGTGATATCCAAGCTTCATGGAAATGTCGATTATTTCCTTGGCTTTCAGCTTATAAGCCTCGTTATTTTGATACACGCCCTCCGCCATTAAGAACCACGCCGCCTCGAGAGAGTGCCCTGGGTTTACCTCGCGTCCGGTCGGTGAATCGATAAATTCGCCGCCGAGTCCGACGTTCTCAAGCAGTCCCTTGCCCTCTATGAAGTGGACGAGTATCTCATCGGCGCACTCCTTGGCAATACGGTCGTACTTCTCCTTCTTCACCTTGCGGAGCACCTGTGAAACAGAGAGCATTATCATAGACGGTCCGAGCGCCTTAGTCTCGGGTACAGGAGGATCCTCCGACGGCACTCCGGCAAGGTCAGCCTTGTAAAGACGGTAGGCTATGTCAAAATACTGCTCCGCCTTATCCCAAACCGCAGGATCACCCGTTGCGATATAATACTCTGCACATCCGATGGCGGCAAAGGTCTCGCTGAAATATGCCGAATCCACTACCAAGGCTCTGCCGTCACGGGCTGAAATAAAGGGAAGCCTGCCCGACTCGTCAAGCTCGCACTTCGGGAGGAAGTTATACATATTCTCGGCTATTTTAAGATACTCTTCATTCCTGTCGAGCTCGTTGTATGCGAGAGAATAGGTGTACATAGTTCGTCCTGCAAACCAGACGTTCTTTTCAGTACCGTATATTTTACCCTCGCGATCTATCATATTGTAAAGTCCGCCGCACTCATGGTCTATGGCGTGCTTTGCCCAGAATGGCAATACGTTGTCAAGAAGAAAGCTTCTCATAAAGGTCTCCTTAAAAGATACTTATACCCGAATTATACCACAGCCGATGCGACATTGCAAGTAAAGTCACAAAAATATATTGACTATTTGCCGCGGCGGGTATAAAATAAAGGTAAAATGAAAGTGAGGTGAGACTCGTGAGGATAACAGTGCCTGAATACTTCCTTGACTTCAAGTGCATTGCGGATAAGTGCCGCGATAGCTGCTGTATCGGCTGGGAGATAGACGTTGACGGCTATGCACGCGCAAAATACGAAGCGCTGAACACACCGCTGGGCAATGAAATATGCGAAAAAACGTCACACGGGTGCTTCCCTCTTGAAGAAAATGGGCGCTGCGCCTTCCTCGACGGAGGGGGTCTGTGCCGAATAATCTCCGAGATGGGCGAGGGGTATTTATGCGATATCTGCCGCGAGCATCCGAGATACTACGGGGTGGGCAGATGCGGCATTGAGGGCGGCATCGGTCTTGGCTGTGAGGAGGCGGCGAGGATGATACTCTCCATCAAGGAGCTGCCGCGGCTCGTAGAGACAGACCGAGATACTCGCTACTGCGACGAGGATGAGTACGCTGACATCAGCGAATACTTCCGCGATAGCTTATACAGCTCCATCTTCGCAGACGGCATACACGAGCTTGCGGGAAAATACAAGGCTTACGCTCAGGCGGCGGACGAGATATCCTTCGACGTGTGCGGCGGCAAGACAGTTCCGATGCCAAAGCTGACATATACACCTTCAGGCAATGTTGAGTTGAAAAAGCTGCTAAAGGATATGCTCGCCCTGCTCCTTGAGTGCGAGGCTCTCACCGAGGACTTCGGTGACAACGTGAAAAAGGCGTGCGAGGTAAACATCTGTGCCGTGCTTGCGAAGGAGAACGAGCTTAAAGCCCTGATCTACTATTTCACGCACAGATACGTCAGAGAGGGTGTCGCGGATATGTCGCTCGGTCAGAGGATAGTCTTTGCGCTCGGGTCCGCGCTTGTGACCGTTGCTCTGGGTGAGGTCGCAGATGATGACGAGCCCATCGTAAGAGGTGCGGTATTGTACTCAAAAAACGTGGAGTACTCAACCGATAATGTAGATTATATACTGGAAAATATCGATATTTTGTAAAGTTAAGTTTTATTTTTTAATATTTAAAGCCTCCCTTACATCAAAGGGAGGCTTTTGTGTTCTTCAATTTAGAATTATGATCATGCAATATCTTTTCTGTTGTAATGATAATATGCAAGAGCAATACCCAAGGCAGCGAAAACAAGACCGATGATAAGAGATACGGGCTCGAGTGTGCCCTCGGATATGATATGACCGCTGTCGGCAAAGCCGAATGGGGTAAGATATTTCAGGAGCTCAAGCTCGTCGGTGAGGTTGGCAAGTATGTTCATAAAGTAGAAGCCAAAGCCGATACCGATGCCAATGCCGAGTCCGCCGCGCTTAAGCAGAGAGGAAATACCGAAGGTTATCGCCATTATCTCAAGCTGCATAAGGAAATATGAGAAAAGGATGAGAAGCAGCTGTCCGTAATTTGCATCTGCTGAAATCGCCGCAGTACCGAGTAAGCAAACGACCAGAACCGAGACATTCACGACTAATATGTGCAAAACAGAGAACAAGAGCTTCTCGGTAATAACTCTCGTGCGGGATACGGGCAAGGTAAGAAGAAGCTCTGCCGTCTTGTCGCGCTCCTCTACCGAAAGCGCACTGATACCGACGATCGCTGCAAGGAGTGCACCGCCGATGCCGAGCGTGTTGCCGCATTCGACACCAAAGTAGCCCATAAACTCACCGAAGTTGAGCTGATCCATACCGAAGGCATCCGAGAATGCGCCCATATCGGCAAACATCTTGCTTATATCACCCATCTGCGTCTGCATCTCGGGATAGATAAGTATGCAGACTCCGAGCATAAAGGACATAACCAAGGACCACACGATAAGCGAGAGCTTGTTGCGCTTTATTTCATGAATAAGGAGTGTCGGCTTCATTTAATTCTCCTCCTTTACGTAGTAGTTCATAAATATCTCGTCAAGCTCGGGGTCGGTGATGTTAAGATCTGTAATATCAAGCCCGGAAAGCGTTGAAAGCAGCCCGCGCACCTCGCCGCTGAAGAGGAATGAGAGTCTTTCATCCTCAACTTTAAGATCGCTGATTCCGTCAAGCTCGGGCAAAGTATCAACACCCTTAAGGCTGACCTTCTTGACACCGGTATGACCGAGGTTGTCAACGCTGTCTGCAAGGAGGATCCCGCCCTCTCTTATTATAGCCGCCTTGTCACAATATTTCTTGATCTCGGAGAGGACGTGAGAGGAGAGGAATACGGTCGCTCCCTCCTTGCTTCTCTCCTTTAATATATTGAAAAATTCCTGCTGCATAAGCGGGTCAAGACCGCTGGTCGGCTCGTCGAGAACGTATAGCCTCGGCTTATGCTGGAGAGCACATACGATGCCGACCTTTTTTCTGTTACCAAGCGAGAGCTCATCCACCCTGCGCTCCGTGTCAAGATCAAGCCTCTCACACAGTCTTTTTGCCTCATCTGTGCAGTCGATGCCGCGCATTTTTGCCGTAAATTTCAACACGTCCCCGACCTTCATACCGTTCCAGAAGGATGTTTCCGACGGGAGATATCCGACGTCGCGAAGGTTGTCAAGCTTGGATGCGACAATGTCGCGGCCGAAGATCTCTGCCCTGCCCGAGGTGGGAGAGAGAAGTCCGAGAAGTGTGCGTATGAGGGTCGATTTGCCCGCTCCGTTAGGACCGATAAATCCGAAAAATTCGCCCTCCTCTACCGTCAGAGTTACGTTTTCGATACCCTTTGTTTCACCGTAATATTTTGTAAGCCCAAAGGTTTCAATAGCCTTCATACGTTACCTCACTTTACCTTTTCGAGAAGCGTGTCGTAAAGGGCGCGGGTAAGCTCCGGAGCTTCGTCTGCAATAACGAGGATACCGTCGCCAGTGCGTATCACTATCGCAGGACCGCCGCCCGTGTAGGTGTAACGCGTATAATCGCCGAGCTCGTCGCTGTTGAACCAGCCGAAAAGAAGCTTTGCCGAGGCGTAACCGCTCACACGGCTGCCGCCCACTCCGTCCTCTCTGTACTCAACGCTCTCGATATCGTCGTAATCAAGCGTCATACTGCCGCCGAAGGTGGTCCTTATGCCAAGCGAGCCGTCACCGACGGTATAGCTTATGCTGCCGATAAACATCATGATCGCAACGAGAACGAGGATCACGCCGCCCGAAACGAGCGATATAACCGTTATCTTTTTATCCTTCTCGGACTTCGGATAGGAGTCGTAATCCTCCTTGCTCGCTCTGCCGTCTGCAAGCTGACGCTTGTAGAAGACGTAGGAGTAAATGATGGGAAACACAACGATCGCAACGAGAATCGCACAAAAAAGAATAAATCCTATCTCCATGGGAACGAGGGCAAGAAAAATGGTCAGAAGACCGCATATGACCCAAAGCTTGCCGCTGAAGCGATGGGTAGCCGCCCAGTTCTCATCGTTGGCGAGCGTCCACTTTATCTTGATGCCGAAGGTGCGGTTTCTCACCGCCTTGGGCATATAGTTGCCCATAAGAATTAATGAGATACCCAAGATGACGAATATTACCATTCCGATATTAAACTCAAGTCCAAGCGCAAGAGCGATAAATATACCGCTCGAAAAAACGGATATCGCGGGAACGATCCAGAAGGTGATATTTAGTATCTTCTCGCTCTGCCCTGCTGTCTCGTTGTCACGAAGCGTGAAGAATATGCAGGCAAGGTTGAGAATAACGAGCATCACCGGCATGAGCCACGTGAAATACCACGCGCCGGGCATTTGCTTCGGGAATGAGTCCTTCAATATGAGCGCGGCTATCGCGGGTAATATAATTACTAAGGAAGAAATGAGTATTTTCCACTTATTCTTTCTAATCATTTTTCTTATCTCCTTTCAGGTTGGTTATAAAGATCATTATGTCCTCAAGCACCGAGGTGTTAAGCTCGTAGAAGATAAATTTTCCCTCGCGTTTATCGCGGATGAGGTCGGCGTCCTTCAGTACCGAGAGGTGACGGGATATTGACGCGCCGGTGACCTCAAAGTGCGCTACGATATCGCCCGCGGACATTCTGCCGCCCTTGAGCATATCAAGTATTTCCCTTCTTATCGGGTCGGACAATGCCTTGAGCGTATTTTGTAAGCTCATTTAGCTCTCCTTTCTCTTTCTATCAGAATATTTAACATTTAACCTAATTGTTAAATGTATTATAGCATATTCTTTTCCCTTTGTCAATAGAAAAAATAATAATCAAAAAAAGTTTATGATAAAAAGGCAGAGGACAATGCCACTAAAAAACCGTAAGGATCACTTTTGCGTGTACATTCCTTTTCTGTTCTTGCAAAATAAAAAGCGGATTTGCCGAAGCAAATCCGCTTAAATGCTAATTGTTATTTACAAATAACGCGCTTATTACGCTTTGTAATTACTTTCCTGCAATGCTCATTTCGGGAACGAGTACGTCAGGAGAGCAGAAGCCGGTAAAGCCGGTGGTAACGCCGCGCTCCAGCTTGTTGCCGAGAGCCGCGATGCTCTTCAAAAGGTCGAAGAAGTTGCCCGCTACGGTAAAGGACTTGACAGCCTCGCACTTCTTACCGCCTCTGATCATAAAGCCGGCGCTCTCGAGCGAGAAGTCGCCGCTGACAGGGTTGGCGCCTGCGTGAAGTCCCTTGACCTCGGTGATAAATATACCGTCGCCCGCCATCTCAAAGAGCTCCTCGCGGCTCTTGTCACCGGGCTCGATAGCGAAGGAATAGGGTCTGATACCGATGGGGGAGGAATAACCCGCCTTTGATGCGTTGGCGGTGGTCTCCTTGCCCATTGCAAGAGCGGTCTCGCGGTTGTGAAGAAGCGTCGTAAGAACGCCCGCCTCAACCACAGCCTTGCGGTGTGTCGCAACACCCTCGGCGTCAAAGTTGGTGCCGACGGTATTGCCCTCTCTTTGAGGATCATCGGTGATGGTTACGATATCAGCCGCGATCCTCTCGCCCTCCATGCCCTTGAGCTTTGACATGCCGTCAAGAGCCGCCTTGGCAGAAAACGCGGAGGAGAATACCGAGAGCATAGAGCGCATCTGATTTCCGCTTATAACTACGCTATACTTGCCCGAGGGAACGAGGTCCGCGCCGATCTTGGCGAGAGCCTCGCTGACAGCCTCGGATACGACCTCGGCTACCGTCTCGTCCGCGGTCTGCTTATCGAGATCCTTGAAGGAATAGTCCGCCTGATTTTCCTCTCCCACCGCTACGACAGCCTCCGCGATAAGCGCGTTTACACCGCAGTCGAGCGAGAGGTCGAGTCCGTGGGAATTTACGAGTCTTACCGACGTGCCCGCCGCGATAGCCTGAGAGGACGTGCCCGCCTTGACGCTCGGATCCTTGGCAAAGAGCGCCTCTCCCGTCTTCACGGCATAGCTCTTGAGGTCTGCCGCGGAGAGCAGCTCGACCTTCTTAAGCGCGAGGGGCTCGTAGCTCTCAGATCCGGCAAAGATGCCTACCGTGTCGGGCTTTTCGGTCGCCTTGGCGTTAGCCTTGGCGCGCAGAGCAAGCTCTCTCATCTCCGCCTCGGTCATAAGCTCGGTAGAAGCGTAGCCCATCTTGCCGTCCACGAGGACGCGCAGGCAAAGACCGCCGCCGGTTGACGAGGAGAAGGAGTTTACTTCCTTATTGAGAGTAGCAACGGATGTGCTCTCGTCGCTCATATAGTATATCTCGTATTCCGTGAGTCCCTCATCTTTAAGAGCGCTCACCAGAGTGTTCTTTAATACGTCGAAGTTCATTATCTGCCTCCTACTGTGATATTTGATACGCGGATAAGGGGCTGTCCTACGTCCGTGGGAACGCTGCCCGAGGACGAGCCGCACATACCCTGACCCGTGGCAAGATTCTGACCTACCATATCGATATCCTGAAGTATCTTGGAGCCCGTGCCGATAAGCGATGCGCCGCGTACAGCCTCGCATATCTTACCGTTTCTGACAATGTAGCCCTCGTTGACCGCGAAGTTAAAGTCGCCCGTCAGGGGATTGACCGAGCCGCCGCCCATAGACTTGGCGTACAGACCGTACTCAATGGACGCGATGATGTCCTCGTTCTTGTCGGGGCCGTTGTCTATGAAGGTATTGGTCATACGCGAGGTGGGCTCGTAAGCATAGCTCTCGCGCCTGCCGTTACCGGTCATGGGCATGCCCATTCTGCGCGAGCCGAGACGGTCGATCATATAATTCTTGAGCACGCCGTTCTCGATAAGGACGTTGCGCTGCGTGGGGTGACCCTCGTCGTCGATATTTACCGAGCCCCAAGCGCCCGCGATAGTTCCGTCGTCAATAGCGGTAACCTTCTCGTTGGCGATCTTCTGTCCGAGCTTACCGCACATCTGCGAGCAGCCGATGCCGACAGAGGTAGCCTCAAGCGAGTGACCGCACGCCTCGTGGAAGATAACGCCGCCGAAGCCCGACTCAATGGCAACGGGCATCTGTCCCGCGGGACAGTATATTGCACCGAGATTTACGATTGCCTGTCTTGCCGCCTCGGTGCCTATGTCCTCGGGCTTAAACATCTCGAAGACCTCAAGTCCCATGCCGCGGCCGGGACTGCAGGAGCCGGACTGTGTCTCTGAGCCGTCAGCCGCGATAGCGTTCACTGCCATACGGGTGCGGATATGTCTGTCAGAGGTGAGAAGCCCCTCGGAGTTGGCGATCTCGATGGTGTGATCGACCGTCATGAGCGCGCCTGCCGCCTGGACGATGCGCTTGTCGTAAGCCTTGGCGCTAGAGCACGCAAGCTTGAGAAGGTCGGTCTTATAGACCGTCTCCGCGCTCGAGGGAACGATGAGCACGGGATGAATATTCGGGAATATGCGCTCGGTGAGAACAACGTTCTGTCCCTCGCCTATCTCGCCCATAGCCTCCGCTACCGAGCGCGCGCACTTAATAAGTCCCGCGGCAGAGATATCCGAGGTCGAGCCGTAAACCGTGGAGGTGCCGCGGAAGGCGCGGATACCGACGCCCGAGACGACCTCGTCGGTGATGGTCTCGATCCTCTCATTCATAAGCGAGATCCTGCCGTTGCGGGTGTACTCGCAATAAACCTCGGCAAAATCCGCTCCGCCAGAGAGCGCTATCCCGAGGATCTGTTCATATAGTCTTTTTTCTAACATAATAGCCTTTCCCGACCGCGCGCGGCCGTACGTTATTTTTTAAAATTACTTCTATTATACATTAAAAGGCTTATTTTTTCAAGTCTTAAACAGTTTTATGTTAATTGAATATATAATATAGGTATTAGATATTCTCATACCAGAGAGTAAATAAGATACATTTTCTCATTTTTTGACAAAAAAACTTGTAAAAACGTCTTGACTTAGCGTTACAAATGTTGTATAATTCTATTATAAAAAATAAAGATCCACAGAAACGAGGAATAAAAATGGCACGCAAGGAAGATCTCAGAATAACAAAAACGAAGGCGGCGCTGTCCAACGCATTCTTCTCCATGCTCGAGGAAATGGCGCTTGAGGACATAACGGTAAATGACCTTTGCGACAGAGCGGGCGTACGCCGCGCGACCTTCTACAAGCATTTCAGCGACAAGTCAAATTTCATCTACTTCCTCGTCAAAGACGTGCGCGACAAATTTGAATCCGACGTATGGAACAAGGATGAGATCACTCCCGTGACTAAGGAGTACTACGTCAAGTACGCCGAGGCGGTAATAAAATATCTCCTCAGCCGCGACGATGCCACCAAAAAGATAATAAGCTCTCCCTTCCGTCCCACCTTTATCGAGGTGTTCGTGCAGCAGAACTACGAGGACACCAAAAAAAAGCTTGCGGATAGTGAAAAGAACGGAATGATCCTTATCTGCTCCGTCGACGTCGTGGCAAGCATGCTGGTCGGAGGCATCGCACGCTGTATCGTAAAATGGTTCGATAGCGATAACAGATGTCCCATCGAGACGCTCCTTGGCGATATATCCAAGATAGTTGAGCGCGTATTGGCATAACAAAATAAAAAATATAAAGAGTGAGCATCACAGCATAAGTCTGTTTTTGCCCACTCTTTCTTTATTTTTGTTAACTAAAGTTAGCTTAATCGCGCTAATCTATAAAAAAGCGCGCCGCATCACAAGCCCAACGCCCCAACTCCAAATAGCTTTCTCGCTGTGGCTCGGTCACGTTTCGGCTCTTGCATTATTAATGCAATTCACCTCCGAAACGCCGCTTTGCTACCAAAAGGGAGTGTTAATTTTGCATTTCGCATTTTGTATTTATTCTCGGCTCTGCCGCTACGGTAAGTTGGCAGAGACTGAGTAGGTAGGGGAGAGGTGGCTTGCGTAGCAAGACGGAGAGGGCGAAGGACGGCACAGCCGTCGCGATATGTCACTCCGTGACGCGATATATTCCTTTTTGTTGGATATGCGAACAAAAAGGAACGTGATATTTTGCCTACGGCAAAGCGATATGCCGCGAACTGCGCGGCGTGAAGGTTCGGGAGGAGCAAGCCCCTCCCCTACCTACGTATTCTGCATTTTTGAGATCGTGGGCAGTTTTCGAGTCAGAGTGCGGCTTCTTCGTACCGAAGCAATAGAACCCTATTGCGAGCTTGTACGAAAAGGCGCGCTATGAACGAAAAATGCCCACAAGATCAAGATCAATATTCAGCGTTGCCCACCGTTCTAGGATACGGTATAACGTCACGGATGTTAGAAACTCCGGTAAGGTACATAATGATACGCTCGAAGCCGAGGCCGTAGCCTGCGTGCTTGGTGCCTCCGTATTTACGAAGGTTGAGATACCACCAATAATCCTCCTCGGAGAGATTGAGGTCTGCCATACGGCTCTTCAGGATATCGAGTCTCTCCTCACGCTGAGAGCCGCCGATGATCTCGCCGACGCCGGGGACGAGAAGGTCCATCGCCGCAACGGTCTTGCCGTCGTCGTTGAGACGCATATAGAACGCCTTGATATCCTTGGGATAATCAACGAGGAAGATAGGCTTCTTGTACACCTGCTCTGTGAGGTATCTCTCGTGCTCGGTCTGAAGGTCAACGCCCCAATATACAGGGTACTTGAAGTCAGCTCCGGACTTAAGAAGCACGTCGATAGCCTCGGTGTAGGTGACCTTGGCGTAATCCGCGTCGCGAAGCGCGGTAAGTCTCGCGAGAAGTCCCTTGTCAACAAAGCTGTTGAAGAAGTTGAGCTCTGCCTCGCAATGCTCCATACAGTGATTGATGATATACTTGATCATATCCCACGCGAGCTCGATGTTATCGTTAAGATCGGCGAAGGCGATCTCAGGCTCGATCATCCAGAACTCTGCCGCGTGACGCGCGGTGTTGGAGTTCTCGGCTCTGAAGGTAGGACCGAAGGTATAGATGTTGCCGAACGCCATAGCGTAGGTCTCACCCTCAAGCTGACCCGAAACGGTGAGGTTGGTGCTCTTGCCGAAGAAGTCCTTGGAGAAGTCCACCTTGCCGTCCTCGGTCTTAGGAAGATCGTCGAGGTCGAGCGTGGTAACGCGGAACATCTCGCCCGCGCCCTCCGCATCCGAGCCGGTGATGATCGGGGTATGAACGTACACGAAGCCGCGGTTATGGAAGAAGGAGTGGATAGCGTAGGCTACCTCGGAGCGCACTCTGTACACGGCGGAGAAAAGGTTTGTCCTCGGACGAAGATAAGCCTGCTCGCGAAGGTACTCTACCGTATGACGCTTAGGCTGGAGAGGATAGTCGGGGGTGGAAGTGCCCTCAACCTCGATCTTTTCCGCCTTGAGCTCCATAGGCTGCTTTGCGCCGGGGGTAAGAAGAACAGTGCCCGTAACGACGAGAGCCGCGCCAACGTTCTGCGAAGCTATCTCATCGTAGTTATCTATCTTTTCTCTCTCAAATACTACCTGTATGCTCTTGAAGTAAGAGCCGTCGTTGAGGTCGATGAAGCCGAAAGCCTTGGAATCTCTGAGGTTTCTGACCCAACCGCCCACGGTAACGGTCTTGCCGCCGTAGGACTGCATATCCTGATATATACTTCTGAGTAGATCTCTTTTCATTTTTGCCTCCAAAACAAGAGAAATAATCTATAATGATATATTTTAACACAAGGAAAGGCTTTTTGCAACCTTTTTTAAAAATATTTGAAAAAAAAGGGTATTAAATTTCGTATCAGTCCCACTTATGCCGTTTATGTTGACTTTTCGGTCAAATACTGCTAAAATAGAAGCGTTATCAAATCAAATAAGGAGGACAATATGGAATTCCATGTTAACCACCCCGTACTGTTCGTTCTGGTCGGCATAATAATCGCCGCGGTCATCGGACAGTCGGTCTACTTTCTTGTGAAGTCTTACAGACGCGCCAAGGAAAAGGGTATGGATATGTCAAAGGTCAAAAGAACCATCAAGACCGCGGCTATATTCACGATCGCCCCCGCCGTATCGATAGTCATTACGGTGATCACGCTCTCGCAGTCGCTCGGCATCGCGCTCCCGTGGCTGAGGCTCTCGGTCGTCGGCTCGCTCTCGTACGAGGCGATAGCCGCGGCAAACGCGGCGTCCGGTATGGGCACGACTCTGTCAGCTCTCGCGGGAAATATGACCGCGTCGCAGTACGTTACCATCGCTATCGTTATGACCTTATCCATCATGGTCGGCATCTGGCTCGTGCCCGTGGTGGCAAAGAAGTACCAGAAGGGGCTCGTCTCCTTTGAGAAAAAGGACTCCAAGTGGTCGGGAATACTTCAGAGCTCGCTCTTTATCGGCATGATCTCAGCGTTCGTCGGCTTCGTATTCTGCGATATATCGAGGCTCTGGCAGTCCGAGGGAGGCGTGTTCACCAATTCCGACGGCGCGCAGTTCACCTCTACGTCGGGTCTCGTCCCCGTATTCGTAATGATAATTTCCGCGGGCGCTATGTGCCTGTGCGGTCTGCTTATCAATAAGCTCAAGTGGAAGTGGGTCAACGACTACGCTCTGCCTATCTGCATGGTGCTCGGCATGGCTATGGCAATTCCGCTTACCTCGTGGTTAGGAGGTGCGCTCTGATGAAAAAGAACGGCAATATGACTTATATGGACACGGTACACAGAGACGGTACGATATGGAACCTCTCTATGATGGTCATCCTCCTTCTCTTCCCCGTGCTCGTGTGGATACTCTTTGAGGACGCGACTCCCGACTGGCGCGGCGTCGCCCTCGGTCTTGTAGCTACCGCTCCCATGTACTGGGCGGTCGGTATCGTAGAGGTAATAACCTTTATTCCCATGCTCGGCGCGGGCGGCTCCTACCTCTCCTTCGTGACGGGCAATATCTCAAACCTCAAGCTCCCCTGCGCTATCAACGCGCTTGAGAACGCGGGCGAAGACCCCAAGAGCGAGGAGGGCGAGATAATCTCCACCATCGCGATCGCAGTATCCTCTATCGTCACTACCGCGATCGTAGCCCTCGGCGTGCTCCTTATAGTACCGCTCCAGCCCATACTCTCTAATCCCGTGCTTACTCCCGCCTTCGACCAGATGCTCCCCGCACTCTTCGGCGCGCTCGGCGTCGCCCTTATCTCTAAGAACTGGAAGATAGCCGTAGCTCCTATTCTCCTCATGCTCGTCCTCTTCATCTTCGTGCCGGCTCTCGACTCCGGCATGGTGGGAATTATGGTTCCCGTCGGCGTCGTATTCACTATCGCCGCGTCAAGAATCATGTATAAGAAAAACCTGCTTTAATAGGAGATCTGCAAACAATGCCTTACATTTTAGCTACAATAGGCGCGATTATAGTTTTATTCGTTGCCATAGTTCTTATAAGAATGTTAAGATTTAAGCCCAAGGCTATGCCCAAGGTCGAAGACACTGCGGTAAGCTTTGATAAGGAAAAGGTCATAGATAATCTCGCCCGTCTTGTCAGGTGCAGGACCGTGTCAAGATACGACCACGTGGGCGAGGACGACAGTGAGTTTGAAAAGCTCGTCGCGCTCCTGCCCGAGCTCTACCCTAACGTGTATAAAAAGTGCGAGCTCAAGACCTTCCCCGACAGAGCCCTCCTTTACAAATGGGAGGGTGAGAGCCACGACAACCCCTCGGTATATATGGCGCACTACGACGTCGTGCCGGTAAACGAGGATGGCTGGGAAAAGCCACCCTTCGACGGAGTCATCGAGGACGGCGTGCTCTGGGGCCGCGGCACTCTCGACACCAAGGTCACCTTTGGCGGCGCGCTCTTTGCCGCCGACCACCTCATAGCGGAGGGCTTCGTGCCGAAGAACGATATCTACCTCGCCTTCTCCGGCTGTGAGGAGGTAAACGGTCCCGGCGCAAGACATATCGTAGACTACTTTGAGGAAAACGGCATCAACCCCGCGCTCGTGCTCGACGAGGGCGGCGCGGTAGTGGAAAACGTCTTCCCCGGCCTCAAGGCGTCCTGCGCGGTAATCGGTATCGCGGAAAAGGGAATGGTTGACGTGGAGTACCGTGTGAAATCTAACGGCGGTCACGCATCCGCGCCGAAGCCTCATACACCCGTGGGCGTACTCTCAAGGGCGTGCACGAGGGTCGAGGCGCGCCCCTTCAAGTTCCGTATGACGAAGCCCGTGGCAGAGATGTTCGACACTCTCGGCAGACACTCAAGCTTTCTCTATCGAATGATATTCGCAAACATGTGGTGCTTCGGCTGGGTGATAGATCTGCTCGGCAAGCTCCAAGGCGGAGATATCAACGCGCTGGTACGCACGACGGTCGCCTTCACGCAGATGTCGGGCAGCTCCGCGTCTAACGTTATACCTCCCGAGGCTACGATGGTATCCAACCTAAGACTCAATCCCGAGGACACCGTGGAGTCGGCGCTCGAATATCTCCGCGGCGTGATCGACGACGATAAGGTTGAGCTATCCGCCCTGCGCGGATATAATCCCAGCCGCATTTCCGTAACCGACTGCGAGGGCTACGACAGAGTAGTGAACGCGGCGGCATCGACCTGGCGCGGCTGTATCCCCACGCCATACCTTATGGTACAGTGCTCCGACTCAAGACACTGGGGCAGGATCTCGGATAAGGTCTACCGCTTCTCCGCTATGGATCTGACCAAGGAGGAGAGAGCCTCTATCCACGGACATAACGAAAGAATACGCTTTGAATGTGCAGAGAGAGCGTGCGAGTTCTTTATCCGTATGATGAAGAATTCGTAAGCAGTCTTGAAATATAAGTTTTATTGAGATAGAGGTGGAAATTACGAAAATTTCCACCTCTTGATTATTTTTTCTACCGGTATTCCTCATTCGCATTTCGCATTTTGTATTTTGTATTTGCGGGAGGAGCAAGCCTCGCCCTTTGGGAGAGGTGGATTGCGGAGCAAGACGGAGAGGGCGAAGGACGGCACAGCCGTCGTGATATGTCACTCCGTGACGCGATATATTCCTTTTTGTTGGATATGCGAACAAAAAGGAACGTGATATTTTGCCTACGGCAAAGCGATATGCCGCGAACTGCGCGGCGTGAAGGTTCGGGAGGAGCAAGCCCCTCCCCTACGGATTTTACATTTTTCGGTAGGAGGAAGCCTCCATCTTTGAGGGAGGGGACCGCTTGCGGTGGAAGGAGTCATATCGCATACTCCTTCAGTCACCTTCGG
>CAYWPS010000040.1:0-5436 GCA_964460165.1 uncultured Ruminococcus sp.
GGAAAAAGAGCCGCCTCAAACGCCCTTGAAAAAGCATTTGAGACAGCCCCTTTTAATATTTGGAAAACAACTATGTAATACTTGTTAATCGGATATCATCGCAAAGCAATTGTATCTGCCAAAGACAAATTCATTGAACAAAGTTAATCCTTTGCCTCGTTCCTGATATAGTGGAAAATATATTGCTGTGCTATTCCTGCATACTTACCTAGCGAGGTGGGATCGAGCTTACCGTCAAAGTAGGTGTCGATTGCGCGCTTCATCCACACGTCAATGGGGAATGCCTCGAGGTTTGCGAAGCCAAAGAGGGCAGTGCAGGAGGCTACCTTATCTCCGACACCCTTGATATTTTTGAGTGCTTCAATGGTGTATTCATAGCTTGAGTGGGATGCGATTTCTTCAAGATCGACCGCGCCTGTCGCGACCTTTTCTGCCGCGTCGAGTATGTATGAATATCTGAAGCCGGGCTTCGACGGGAGGAGCCCGTCGGGATTTTTAAGTATGCTTTCTGCGCTGGGGAATGTGTAACACCTTCCGCACGCTTTGCAGTCCGATTCGTTAGGGCAACCTTCAATTCGCCTTAAAGGACAACTTTTGTAGTCATTTTTGACGCTTAAACAGCTCCCGTACTCTGCGGATATCTCTCTGACTATTTTTCTTATTCTCGGTATATTGTTGTTCTGCGATATAATGAAGGACAGGAGAGCCTCCCACGGATCCTGCTTGAGTATGGCGATTCCCGAGCCGAACTCTGCCGCTGATTTAAGCCATTCGGAGTCGGTGGCGGCGACGATGCCGTCCTTTATATCCTCAAGGTCCCGATCCAGCGCAAAGTATGGTACTGCCGCCGCGCAGAAGGTCTGCTCGCTCATACCAGGGAAGATGAGCTCGCCCGGCGTTATCTGTGCGACTCTTATAAGCTCCGCGCCTACGACCGTTATATACTCGTCGCAGCCGTCATCTCTCGGCACTCTCTCGTATCTGAAGCACTGACCGCACTCCATGGTGTCCTTGAGACTGTAGCTGCCGATATTTCTTACGAATATGGCTTTATTTCCGTCAAAGACGGACTCAAATTTCTCAAACATTTTCTATCATCCTCTTGAAAAACGTAAAATTATGTAGTATAATGAGATGAGGCGTAATATTTTTATATATATTTTATCATATTTTTCGGTTATTTTCAAGCCGTTACGCCAACTAATTTTTGTAAAATCCGTGAGTTAAGGAGGCAACGTGGAACAGATTTATACCATCCCCGTCAACGAAGCGTTTGACGCGGTGATCGAAAAGCCCGAGTGCGGCTGTCCTGTGTGTATGCTATACAAAAAGCTTCAGGAAGACGAGCTCGATATCATTCTCGGGGCCTCAATGATGGAGCCGGATATAAGGATACGCACCAACGATCTGGGATTCTGTCTGACACATTACAACATGATGCTCGGAAGACGAAGGATGCTCGGCATGGGGCTCATACTTGAGAGCCATCTTGACGAGGTTGAGAAAAAGCTTGACGGTCCGATAGTGCTCGGCAACAAGCGAGCCGCGGCAAGGGAGGCGCTCGGAAAGCTCGAGGACAGCTGCTACGTCTGCTCGAGGATAGAGAAAAACCTAGCCGCCATGGTAGCCACGGTGTGCTATCTGTGGGAGGTGGATCCCGAGTTCAGACGAAAGTTCAACAAGCAGCCGTGGTTCTGCCTGCCGCACTACCGCGCGATGCTTGAGTACGCGTCAAAGAAGATGCCAAAGAAGCTGTACGCGGACTTCTACGACGAGGCGCACGCCGTTGAGAAGCGATATATCACCTCGCTTAAGGGGGACGTCAGCTGGTTCTGTAAAAAATTCGATTACCGCTACGATGAGGAGCCGTGGTACAACTCCAAGGACTCCGTGAAGCGCGCGGTCAAATTCCTCGGAGGCTGCTTCGGCGAGGAAATAGACGGTAAAGAGAAAGGATAACGGAAAATGATTATTGAGAAAATAGACATAAGAAGCTTTGGACTTATCAGGGATATGACTCTTGAGTTCGCGCCTACCGTGAACGTGATCGAGGGTCAGAACGAGGCGGGCAAGAGTACTGTCGCCGCCTTCATCAAGTATATGCTTTTCGGCTTTGACGGAGTTGAGAGCGACGAGGTCCTCAGCGAGAGGAAAAAGAGGATCAATTGGCAGACCGGCGTCGCGGAGGGATCGATGGTCGTTCGCGTCAAGGATAAGAGATACCTTATCAGCCGTTCCACCGCTCCTTCCGTAAGACAGGACGGCAGAGCCGCTTACAAGGAGGAGTCCTCCATAATCGATATGGAGAGCGGAGCTACCGCCTTTGGCAAGATGCCTGCGGGCGAGGTGTTCTTCGGTGTCAGCAAGGACCTCTTTGAGAATACCGCCTTCCTCGGACAGATCGGTGACTCTGCTATCAACGAGGGCTCGGTAAAGGAGTCCATTGAGAATATTCTTTTCTCGGGCAGCGAAAAGATAAACAATCAAAGAGCTATGAATAAGATCTCGGAGAAGATGGAGGGGCTCGTTCACCGCGGCGGCGGAGGAGGAGTTATCCACGACCTTATGCACAAGCAGGAGACGCTAGAGGCTGCGATGGCTCGCTCCAACGAGGACAACAAGCAGATACTTGCCAAGGAGACCGAGCTCTTTAAGATACGTCAGGAGAGACTTGAGGCTGAGGATAAGCTAGAGAGGCTCTTTGATCTTGACTCCAGCTACAAGAGCGTCATGCTCATCGACACCTTCGATAAGCTCCACGAGCTTGAGGAGGAGTGCGTGCGCAAGACCGAGACGTACAATACCTTTATAGACGAGAACACCAGGGCGGGATACGTTCCCACGGACTCATACATAACCGAGATCTCTATGGCTCGCCGCGGCGTTAACGACGCTTACCACGCGCTCGCGGATGCTGACGACTCATACACTAAGGAGAAGAACGCTATCGGTATCACCCGTGAGATCGAGGGAGCGATAGAGCACGCGGACGAGGAGGGCGGTGAGGATAATATCCTCTCGCGCGCTCTCGGCTATGTTAAGGGCTTCGCTAAGAATATCGCCTTGACCTCGCTCGGCGGTGTCGGCGTTATAGCGGCTCTCGTCTACGAGCTTATCGCAAAGGGCTCGCTCGCTCACGTCGCGTTCAGAATAATCGGCGGCGTAATAGGCGCGGGAGCTCTCGCTCTTACGGCAGCCGCTGTCCTTGGTATAATCAAGAACAAAAAGAATCTCTCCACCCTCGCCGCTAAGTTCGGTGTTTCCGGTTACGGCGATCTGAAGGGCAAGATAGCAGTCATTTCCGAGGCTCGCGCAAAGAGAGACGGTATGATCAGGTCCACCGAGGACGCGAGGATAGCTCTCGAGGCGGCGAGACTCAACTACGAGAATGCCAAGCAGGAGCTCACCCGAGTTATCATCCGTTGGGGCGAGGAGCCTCCGACGTCCTCTCTTAACGACTTCCTTGACAGACTTGAGGCGAAGGTAGCGACCTTCCTTGAGAAGAAGCGCGTTCTCCTTGAGGAGAAGAATACGATAGAGCTTACGGTCAAGGAGCTTCGTCAGTCGCTTGCGGATAAGAACGAGATAGATATTCGCGGTCAGGTGCCTCCGCTCAAGAGAAAGGCGCTCACGCACATCAACCATGACGAGATCATCACCTCGATCGCGGCTTACAAGAATAAGATAGTCGAGCTCGACAGAATGATCTATACCGTTGAGAGTGAGATAACGGCTCTTAAGGCGGGCTCGGGCGACCCCGCGGATTATTACGCGAAGGTAAAGACTCTAGAGACTAAGATCGAGGAGCTCCGTCAGAAGCACAAGGCTTACTTCATAGCCTACAAGGCTATCGAGAGCGCATCCGATAATCTCCGCGCGGGCATATCGCCACGCCTCGGAGAGTACTCCACCGAGCTTATGGGCATCATGACCGACAAGAAATACGGCAGCTTTGACGTTACCGACGGTCTTAAGGTAAGCTATCGCGCCGAGGGCGGCGAGGAGAGGACGGTTGACTTCCTTTCCGGCGGTACTAGAGATCTCGCTTACATAGCCGTCAGAATGGCGCTTATCGATATGCTTTATACCGAGAAGCCTCCCGTATGCCTTGACGAGAGCTTTGCTCATCAGGACAACGTCCGCGCAAGATCGATGATGAAGTCGCTTGCTCATCTTGGTAAGGAGGGCTATCAGAGCTTCATCTTCACCTGCCGCGCAAGAGAGGCTACCTTGGCGTCAGAGCTTGTGAAGAAGGCAGGCATCTTCAAGCTGTCCGTAGTTGAGGACTAAATCTTTTCAAAACAGCGAAAAGGAAGACGTAGAAAATGGCTTTTAAGAAAATTCTCGTTGTCGGCAGCGCAAATATGGATCTGTCGATGAATATGTATAAGGTACCCGAGGTCGGAGAGACTCTTATCGACGACGGCGGAGTTGCCTATATTCCGGGCGGCAAGGGAGCTAACGCTGCCGTCGCGCTTACCAAGCTCGGCGCTGACTGTTATTTCTGTGCTAAGGTCGGCGCGGATCTCCACGGTCAGAAGCTTTATCAGTATTACAAGGAGCTCGGTATAAACACGTCCTACCTCAAGGTGGACCGTGAGACACCCACGGGTCTTGCCGTGGTTATGAAGGAGAGTGACGGAAATAACCGTATCGTCGTTTACCCCGGCGCTAACGGCAATCTCACCGTTGACAACATCAACGAGGCGTTTGAATGCGCGCCTGACGCTCTTTATATCGGCTTTGAGATCCCCTTCCAGATAGCTCTCGCGGCGGCTCGCATTGCCTCATCGCGCGGTATTCCGATCTTCGTGGATGCCGCTCCGGCAGGCAAGGATTATCCGCTTGAGAGTCTTCCCATGGTTGAGGTGTTCTCGCCTAACGAGACCGAGACCGAGACCTTCACGGGTATACTTCCGCAGGGCACGGATTCTGCTCTGCGCGCGGCTCTCGCTCTTTATAAGAGGGTCAAGGCAAAGTACATAGTTATCAAGCAGGGAGATCGCGGTGCCTTCGTCTACGACGGCAAGCACTTCTTCGTCATCCCATCCATCAGGATAGGCAAGGCTGTGGATACCACTGCGGCAGGCGACGCGTTTACCGCCGCTCTCGCGGTAGAGTATCTTAACAACGGCGCCAATATCAGAAACGCCGTTAAGTTCGGCGTAGCAGCCGGTGCTATAACCGTTACCCGCAAGGGAGCGGCGTCGTCGATACCAACGGGGGATGAGGTTCGCGCCCTCATCCTCAAGGAAGATCTGATCTAGGAAATTTTGGATATTTCCGCCGTTTTCGACCAAGCTCGCAATAGATTTCTATTGCTTCGGGTCGAAGAACAACGAAACTCTCTCAAAATTTCCACGATCAGCCTGAACTTTGGGTATTTCCGCCGTTTTCGACCAAGCTCGCAATAGATTTCTATTGCTTCGGGTCGAA
>CAYWPS010000040.1:5536-14570 GCA_964460165.1 uncultured Ruminococcus sp.
GAACAACGAAACTCTCTCAAAATTTCCACGATCGAGGCTGCGTGTTGTTTTTGATCGAAGCCGTGGTTGTTTTCGCATTAAAATTCGTTCCGCCGCGGCGGATTTAACTCACTAACTTGGAGGTGTAGTTATGAATTACAATTTCAACGAATACAGATTTCCGTCATCGGACGGAAAAAACACCATATACTCGGAGATATATACGCCTAAAAACGTCCAGCCGCGCGGAATAGTCCAGCTCGCGCACGGCATGATAGATTACACCGGCAGATACACCGAGCTTGCGGGCTTCCTTTGCTCGCACGGCTTTATCTTTGCGGGCAATCATCACCTTGGTCACGGAAAGACCTCTGCGAGCAGTGAGGACTTCGGTTACTTTGCGGATAAGAACGGCTACAAGTACGTTATCGAGGACGTTCACACGATGAACAAGCATCTGCATAAGTCCTATCCAGGGCTTCCCTTGATCATGCTCGGACACAGCATGGGCTCGTTTATCGCGCGCCTTTACGTAGCCGAGCATCCATCTGCCGTATCCGGTCTTATCATACACGGTACGGGCGGTCCCAATCCTCTTGTCGGGGTCGGCAAGCTTCTTGCGGGGCTTATCAAGTCCTTCTACGGTCCGCGCCACAGAAGTGATCTTTTGAACAACATGGCGTTTGGCTCTTATAACAGCAAGTATCCTAAGGAGGAGGGGCACAACGCGTGGCTTACCCGCGACGGCAGCAAGGTGGCTGACAGAGACACCAACGAGTTCACCTCGTTTAAGTTTACCGTTTCGGGATATATCGACCTGTTCACCTTCCTTGGCTCCTGCAATTCTAAAGCGTGGTTTAAGGCGTATCCCAAGACTATGCCTACCGCTATTATGAGCGGAGATATGGACCCCGTGGGAAATTACGGCAAGGGTCCGCGCTACGTTTACAAGCAGCTTATGATAAACGGAGCGGAGAACGTTAAGCTGTATATGTACGAGGGCGCGCGCCACGAGCTCTTTAACGAGTACAATGCGGATGAGGTATTTGCCGATATTCTCGCGTGGCTCGAGGGAGTCGCGGGATGAGCTTTGCTCTGGCACTGACCGGTCCGACGGCTTCGGGCAAGACTGCGCTTTCACTCTCTCTGGCAGAGAGACTCGGCTGCGAGATAATATCACTTGACTCGATGCAGATATATCGCGAGATGGATATCGGCACAGCGAAGGCTACGGCAGAGGAAAGAGCCCGTGTCAAGCATCATATGATAGACTTCCTTTCGCCTACCGAAAGCTACAGCGCCGAGGACTATCGCGCGGATGCTATGCGTGCGGTCTGCGATATAGAGGCGAGGGGCAAGCTGCCTCTTTTCGTCGGCGGCACGGGTCTTTATATGGATACCGTCATCAGAGGAACGCAGCCTGCGTCGCCGCCGTCTTCGGATGAGCTCAAGGCAAGGCTTCTTGCGTCTGCCGTAACCGACGCGGAGAGGGAGGCTCTTTGGCAGAGGCTTCTTGAGGTAGATCCGGATTCCGCAGCTAAAACACATAAGAACAACGTCAGGCGCGTGGTACGCGCGCTCGAGATATACGAGCTCACGGGTAAGACGAAAACCTACTTCGACGAGCTCTCAAGGACAGCCGCGCCCGATGTGCGCGTGGGCATGATAACCCTTGATTTCCACAACAGAGATAACCTTTACGAAAGGGTTGATAAAAGAGTGGACGAGATGATGAGGGGTGGGCTTCTTTCCGAGGTCTCATCGCTTTACTCACGCGGTCTGCTCCTTGAGAACACCACTGCCACGCAGGCGATAGGCTACAAGGAGCTGCTCTCATATATCAGCGGCGAGTCAACTCTTGACGAGGCGGTAGCTCAGCTCAAGCTCTCCACCAGACGCTACGCCAAGCGCCAGCTCACCTGGTTCAGACACAACGAGGGAGCAAAAAGGCTTTACGTTGACCGCGAAGACGGCGCGCTCAAGGGTAAGGACGAGCTTCTTGCCGAGCTTTACGCGATGGCAGACGAGCTTTTAGGAGATAGATAATTCAAAACGGGGGATATATGAAAGCATCCGAATTGAAAAAGAAAATAGCCGACGGCGCTCTTTCAAGATACGATGGGCTCTACGCGTCCGTCAGTCGCTTGGAGGAGAGATTCGCAGGCATAACGGATACGCTTATTTCGCTCTGGGGCGATAAGGAAGCGGTGCTTCTTTCCGTTCCGGGCAGAAGCGAGATATCGGGCAACCACACGGACCACAACCGCGGCTGTGTGCTAGCCGGGGCGATAGACAGAGACGTTATTGCCGTGGCAGCGAGGAACTCCGACGGAGTGATAAGATTCTTGTCCGAGGGATATCCCAAGGAGGAGATAAGGATATCCGATTGTCCCAGCTCCGATAAATTTGCAAGGTATACGTCTGCCGCGTTGATCGCGGGAACGGTGAACGGCTTCAGCCTTCGTGGCTACGAGGTTGGCGGCTTTGACGTTGTGATGACCTCCGAGGTGCTTAAGGGGAGCGGTATATCCTCATCGGCAGCCTTTGAGGTTATGATAGGCAACGCCTTGAACCACCTTTACAACGGCGGCAAAATAGATAACCGTGAGATAGCTAAGATTGCGCAATACGCCGAGAACGTATATTTCGGCAAGCCATGCGGTCTTATGGACCAGATGGCGTGCGCTGTGGGCGGATTCGTGTACATCGACTTCGAGGATGCGAAGGATCCCGAGGTCGTGCCTATCGATTTTTCGCTTGATTCTGCGGGCTACGCCCTGTGTATAGTCAACACGGGCGGCAATCACGCCGATCTTAACGAGGATTATGCGTCCGTGCCGCGTGAGATGAAGGCTGTGGCGTCGGCGCTTGGCAACGAGGTGCTCAGAGGCATAGGCGAGGCAGAGCTGATAGGCAGGATCCCGGAGCTCAGACAGACCCTCGGAGACAGAGCTATACTTCGCGCTCTGCACTTCATAAGAGAAAATAAGAGGGTGAAAATGGCTAAGGAGGCTCTCACAGACGGAAGGCTTGA
This sequence comes from uncultured Ruminococcus sp., assembly GCA_964460165.1. Classification (GTDB taxonomy): domain Bacteria; phylum Bacillota; class Clostridia; order Oscillospirales; family CAG-272; genus UBA1740. The sequence continues at coordinate 8,550 of CAYWPS010000040.1, forward strand.
CGACTTCTTCCGCGCGGTAAACGAGTCGGGAGCGTCCTCCTTCAAATACCTTCAGAACGTATATACTACGCATAACGTGACCGAGCAGGGACTCTCGCTTGCGCTCGCGCTCGCGGAGGGATATCTTTGCGGCGATGGGGCGGCGCGCGTTCACGGCGGCGGCTTTGCGGGTACGGTGCAGATATTCGTTAAAAGATCTCGCCTTGAGGGGCTCGTAGAGCTTATGGACTCTGTGTTCGGCGAGGGAGCGGCTACGGCGTTTAACGTCAGACCCGTAGGAGCCGTAAGGCTTGATATTGATTAAAATTTAAGGAGATATAGAAATGGCAGCAAAAAAGACAGATAAAGCAGTAGAAAAGAATCCCGCGGGCGACAAAAAGGCCGCTCTTGAAACGGTTATTTCCAGAATTGAAAGAGAGTGCGGCAAGGGCTCTATAATGCGCCTTGGCGAGAATGCTAACATGAACGTTTCCGCGGTTTCCACGGGCTCGCTTTCGCTTGACTTCGCGCTTGGAGTAGGCGGTATTCCCAGAGGAAGAATTACCGAGATATACGGTCCCGAGTCCTCGGGTAAGACCACGATCGCTCTGCACGTTATCGCGGAGGTACAGAGACAGGGCGGCGAGGCAGCTTTCATCGACGCGGAGCACGCACTCGATCCCGCTTATGCAAAGAAGCTCGGCGTAAATATCAACAATCTCCTCGTTTCTCAGCCCGATTACGGCGAGCAGGCTCTCTCTATTGCCGAGACTCTTGCTAACTCCGGCGCTATCGATATCATCGTAGTTGACTCGGTTGCGGCGCTCGTGCCCAGAGCGGAGATCGAGGGTGATATGGGTGACTCTCACGTCGGTCTTCAGGCGCGTCTTATGTCGCAGGCAATGAGAAAGCTCTCCGGCGCTATCGCTAAGTCCAACTGTATCGTTATCTTCACCAACCAGCTTCGTGAGAAGGTTGGCGTTATGTACGGTAACCCCGAGGTCACAACGGGCGGTAAGGCGCTTAAGTTCTACGCGTCCGTCCGTATCGACGTAAGAAAGACCGAGGCTCTGAAGAACGGTACCGAGGTGTACGGCGCTCATACGAAGTGTAAGGTCGTCAAGAATAAGGTTGCTCCTCCCTTCAAGGTGGCTGAGTTCGATATTCTCTACGGCTCGGGAATCTCAAAGTCCTCCGAGATCATAGACATGGCTATTCAGCTCGACATCATCTCCAAGAGCGGCGCGTGGTTCTACTACGGCGAGGACAGACTCGGACAGGGCAAGGACAACGTGCGTAAGTATATCGAGAGCGACAAGGCGTTCATGGCAGAGCTCGAGGGACTTATTCGTGAGAAGGTAGCTTCTATGGGAGCTGACGAGCTTACCGAGGAGGAGTTTGACCTCGACGATCTCGATACCAATATCGAAATCTGATAACGAATAATAGAAAAAAGAAAAGTTAAGTTTACATAAATGGGGGTACACGTGCTCAAGGTGGTTTTTGTTAAGCCTGATGTTAAAAGAAAAAAGCTTCAGATCGGCATCGGCGACGAATATAACGTTATTGCGTATACGATAAGCGAAGACACGTATAACTCCCTGAACTGTCCTGCCAGAGGCAGCGAGATCGGCGAGCGCACGCTTGCCGACGTGCGCTTTGAGGACGAGGTGTACAGAGCTACGCGAAAGGCGATAGGATCTCTCACCGTCATCGACAAGAGCAAGTACGAGCTTAAGGCTAAGCTCCTTAGCGCCGGCTTTTCCGGCGATGCGGCTGACGTTGTGGTGGAGAAGTGCGTGAGATGCGGGTACCTTGATGAAAAAAGACAGATAGAGAGACTCGTGGAGCGCGAGGCAAATTACAAGCTTCGCGGACGCTATCACATCAGGCGCAGGCTTGCGGGCAAGGGATATTCCGTTTCGGACGTGGATAGAGCCATTGCCATGCTCACGGAGCGCGGCGATATCGATTTTGACGCGAACTTCGAGCGTCTGGCGGAAAAGCGCGGCGCGTACGACGAGGAGTCGAGAGCTGCTCTCAAATACAGATTCGGTTACAAAATTTAAGGTGTAAAATGATCAAAAAATTCATCGGCTATTACAAGCCTCACCTCAGGCTTTTCACGCTTGATATGATCTGCGCGGTGGCGGTTGCGCTTTGCAATCTCTATTATCCGACCTTGGCGCGCAAGATAATCAACGAGTATTCTGCCGAGGAGAGCTACACGCCTATAATCATCGGCGCACTTCTCCTGCTCGGTGTCTACGTTATCAAGGCGGCGGGAACCTACGTTATGGGCTACTACGGACACGTCGTCGGCGTCCGTATGCAAAAGGATATGAGGCGCGATCTCTTTGATAAGTATCAGAGACTTCCGTTTTCCTACTTTGACGATCACAAGACGGGCGATCTGCTCTCAAGGCTTACAGGAGATCTTCAAAACGTTTCCGAGCTCGCTCACCACGGTCCTGAGAATCTCTTTCTCGCGGTGCTTATGTTCGTCGGAGCGTTTATTATACTGTTCAATATAAACGCGACCTTGACGCTTATTATGTTTGCGATAATCCCCTTCATAATTCTTTTCACGGTCCTTACGAGAAAGTCTATGTTTGCGGCTATGAAGAATTCTCGCAAGGAGATGGCAAACGTAAATTCGACGCTTGAGAACTCCATCACGGGCATCAGAGAGACCAAGGCGTACGTGGCGCATCATCACGAGCGGTGCAAGTTTGCCGCGACGAACAACCTGTTTGCCAAGTATCGCTCGCAGTCGATGAGATGGATAGGTATTTATTCCGCGGTGATGGGATTCCTCACCGACGTACTCTATCTCGTCATAATCTTTATCGGCGGCGTGTTTATGATACAGGGCAAGCTTGACGCTGCGGACTTTACCGCCTTCCTCTTATATATAAATATGTTTATCAATCCCATTCAGCGCTTCGTTACGCTGTTTGAGCAGCTCCAGGAGGGTATGTCCGGTTTCTCTCGCTTCTACGAGATAATGACTACCCCTGATGAGATCGACGAGGGTACGGTGGTGATAGACGATATCCGCGGCGACGTCTCCTTCGAGAACGTGACCTTCTCATACTCGGCGGACGACGGCGACAAGGCGGTTATTTCCGACCTTTCGCTTCATCTTAAGGCAGGTAATACGGTGGCTCTTGTCGGTCCCTCGGGCGGAGGAAAGAGCACGATATGTAACCTTATCCCGAGATTCTATAACGTGCAGTCCGGACGTATTACAGTCGATGGCGTGAGCGTAATGGACATCACTCTTGAGAGCCTTCGTAAAAGCATCGGCATGGTCTCCCAGAACGTATTTCTGTTTGACGGCACGGTGCGCGATAATATCGCTTACGGCAGACCCGATGCATCCGACGAGGAGATAGTTGAGGCTGCAAAGAAAGCAAACATACACGATTTTATTCTCACTCTTGACGACGGCTATGATACAGAGGTCGGCGAGAGAGGTGTCAAGCTCTCGGGCGGACAAAGGCAGAGGATATCCATTGCCAGAGTCTTCTTAAAGAACCCCAAGCTCTTGATACTCGACGAGGCTACCAGTGCGCTCGATAATGTTACCGAGATGCAGATACAGGAGTCGCTTGAGGAGCTCTCACACGGCAGAACTGTTATAGTCGTAGCACACAGACTCTCCACGGTAAAGAACGCTGACGAGATAGTCGTCATCGACAAGACCGGGATAGTTGAGAGAGGCTCTCACGAGGAGCTTTTGGCGAAGGGCGGAGAATACAGCAAACTGTACTCATATCAGTTTAAGGCTCTTGAATAGACATTTTTGTAAAAGACAGTTTACAAAAATATAGTAAAAACGGTTATTTATATGAGTGAAAATAATAATTTCAGAATGGGTCTGCGCGACGGATTGCCTATCGGCATCGGCTATTTTGCCATATCATTCGCATTCGGACTCTTCTCGGTCTCGCTTGGGCTATCATGGCTTGAGAGCCTCGCGATCTCTATGTTTAATCTGACCTCTGCGGGACAAATTGCGGCGGTGCCGATCATCGCTGCCGGCGGCTCGCTTATTGAGCTTGCCCTGACACAGCTGGTTATAAATGCGCGTTACGCGCTAATGTCCATATCTCTTTCACAAAGACTTGGTGAGTCCGTCAGTCTGAAGGATCGTTTTCTTATTGCTTTTGTCAATACGGATGAGATCTTCGCGGTTGCCTGCGGCAAGAACAGCCTTCTTGGAAAAAAGTATCTTTTCTCGCTCGCCCTTTACCCGTATATCGGCTGGTCGCTCGGTACGCTCCTCGGCGCACTTCTTGGCGAGATATTGCCCTCACTGCTTACTGCGACCTTCTCGGTTGCACTATACGCTATGTTTATAGCAATACTTACACCGGCGGCGAAAAAGGCGAAGCCTACCGCACTGTGCATTGCTTCGTCCATACTCCTCTCATGTGTGTTTGAGTTTGTGCCCGTGCTTTCCGCGGTTCATTCGGGTATGGTCATCGTTATAATAGCGGTGCTCGTCAGCACGTTCTTTGCACTCGTAGCTCCCGTGCCGGATGATGACCCGTGGGCAAAGGAGGAAGCATGAAAGAACCGATCTACTTCATTATAGCCCTTGCCGTTATGGCGGGCATTACCTATCTTATCAGGCTTCTTCCGCTTCTGTTCATAAGGCGGAGAATAACGAGCTCGTTTGTACGCTCTTTTCTCTACTACGTCCCCTATACAGTGCTCTCGGCGATAGCCTTTCCCGCAATTTTCTTCTCTACGGGCAACTTGATCTCGGGCGTAGCTGCAGCGGCGGTGTGTCTTATCTTTGCCTATCTTGGCAAAGGGCTGGTGAGCTGTATGCTCGTGAGTATCATAGCAGCCCTCATATCCGAGGGGATACTGTTCCTTATTTAACACGGGACGGCGCTTTTGCACGTAAGGCAAGCAAACCTGCCGCCTCTATTGACTTTTACTAACGTTTGTGATAGAATACCATATTGGTAGAAAAAGAATAATACATAAAGGAAAGTTAAATGTTTTATATAACACTTGACCTTGAATGGAATCAGGCGTACGCTCAGAAGGCGCTTGCCGTTCAGAGACAGCTCTCCTCCCGCCTTCGCGGAGAGGTTATACAGATAGGCGCGGTCAAGCTGGATAAGAGTCTGCGTATCTGCGGCTCTTATCAGATCATAGTTAAACCGAGATATTTCAAGAAGCTGCATAAGCACGTTTCTGAGCTCACCGGCATCACTCAGGAGCAGATGGACGTCGGCACTCCGCTCACCGTAGCGGCAGAGAGCTTCAAGAGATGGTGCGGAGAGGACTTTGCCTTTCTCACCTGGGGACCCGATGATATCCCGATGCTGAAGGAGAACTTCAACGTAAACGATATTGACTTTGATTGGCTTGATAACACCTACGATCTGCAGAAGATCTTTGCAAGACAGACTAATGATGGCTCGAAGCAGCGCTCGCTTGAATTTGCGATGGAGCACTTCGAGATCCCTATGAACCTTCCGGCGCACGACGCGCTCAACGATGCTTATTTCACCGCTCTGGTGGCGCAGAAGCTTAACGTTGAGGAAGGAATCAGAACCTATAACGATTTTCGCGGCGAATTTCTTGAGTCCTCGGTCATCGGTGACGCCGATGCGGGCGACGACGGTTACGTCACTATCGGCGAGATGCTGGATGACGAGATCGTGAAGGCGCCGAAATGTCCTATCTGCCACTCGGTTATGTATACCGAGGACAGAGTCCTTCACTCCAAGGGACAGAAATACACCTTCCACTATAAGTGCAAGAAGGACGGAGATATGCTCCTTGTCTTAAGACTCAGGAGAAACTTTAACGAGACGTGGAGAGCAAAGCGTACGATCGCTATTGCTACGGAGGAGTCGCTCGAGGAGTTCAGACGCGGAATTGAAAGAACAGCGGTAAAGAGAAAGATGCGCCAGCGCAAGCCCCGCGGTCCGCGTATTGCGCGTTGATTTTGTATAAACAGAGGCTAGCTCAAGTTCGAAAAACTTGAGCTAGCCTCTTTTGCGCAGGGGATAG
>CAYWPS010000041.1:0-14201 GCA_964460165.1 uncultured Ruminococcus sp.
AATAATCGGCAGGGGCGGCGGATCTATCGAGGATCTGTGGGAGTTCAATAATGAGGCGTTGGCAAGAAGAATTTTCGAATGTTCCATTCCCGTAATATCAGCGGTTGGACATGAAACAGACTTTACTGTTTGCGACTTTGTCTCGGATATGCGTGCTCCTACGCCGTCTGCGGCAGCAGAGCTGGCTGTGCCGGACATGCGCGAACTGTGGGTATCTGTCGACTCTTTATCGGATCGCTCGGACAGAGCGTTAAAGAGAATTGCGGAAAAATCACGCGACAGACTCTCCAGACTTGTTGAAAGCAGAGTTTTATGTGATTTCAGATCGGTCTTCGATTCGCTCCGCGAGAGGATCGATGAATTGATAAGGAGTGCCGGTGTTGCATATGAGTCGTTACTTGCGGATAAGCGACTTGCATTTCTTACTAATTTGGGAAAGCTCGAGGCGCTGAGTCCATTGTCGGTTATTGCCAGGGGATATTCAGTTGCGCAAAAAGACGGAAAGATCATATCTCAAATCGGCGATGTAGAAGTGGGAGATACTGTCACGGTTCGTTTGCGCGACGGATCGCTCAGTGCGTCAGTTGAAACAAAAACGTCAATTTATAGGAGTAAAAAATGAGTAAAGCTGTAAAGTTTGAGGAAGCGATTTTAAAGCTTGAGGAAGCAGTGAGACTCCTTGAGTCAGGGGCGCTTTCTCTGGATGAGAGCATAGAAAAATACGAAGAAGCTTTAAAATATGTTAAAATATGCAATGAAACGCTGGAAAAAGCCGAGCAGAAAGTGAAAATACTTACAGAGGGCGCGGATGGAACAATAAGTGACCGCCCATTTATTCAAGATGAGAATTGATGTTTATTTATCCGAAAATGGCGTGGTATCAAGTCGTACCGAGGCTAAGCGCTTTATAGATGAGGGAGCTGTGTGCGTCAATGGAAAGCAGATAAATAAACCATCGTTTGACGTTGACGGAAGCGAGAAAATCACCGTTGACAAAACGGTTAAAGAATTTGTAAGCCGAGGAGGAGTTAAGCTCAAAGGCGCGCTTCTGGAGTTCAGAGTGAGCGTAAAGGATCGCCTCTGCATTGACATTGGAGCTTCAAGCGGCGGGTTCACGGATTGCCTCCTTCAGTCCGGAGCAAAGCATGTTATCGCCGTGGATTCCGGCAGCGATCAGCTGGCAGCCTCGCTCAGAGGCGACAATAGGGTGACCGTGTATGAAAACTTTAACGCAAGATATATGAAGCACGGGGATTTTGAATATGATCCCGATCTTGCGGTAATGGACGTATCGTTCATTTCTGCTACATATATCATTCCAGCCGTATATGATGTTTTAGCAGACGGCGGTGAATTTATCTGCTTGATAAAGCCTCAGTTTGAGGTGGGACGCTCCGGTATCGGAAAGGGCGGAATCGTAAAAGATCCAAAGATGAGAGACACAGCGGTCAAAAAGGTAGTCGGTTTTGCTTTGGGCTGCGGTTTTTCCGTGGAAGGCACGGTGCAATCCTCGGTGAAGGGCGGCGACGGTAACATAGAATTTTTAGCACATTTCGTTAAGCTGAAAGGTGTTTGACAATATGAAAAAAATAGTGATAATACCAAATGTCAATAAGGATAAGGATTTTGTGGTTACCGAGGCGGTGGCGACAAAACTTTTATCACTGGGATTTGACGTATACGTTCATCAGGACGTAGGATATAAAAAAGACGGCGTTTTGCTATATGGTGAAATGCCTGGTGATATGGATCTGATCATCGTTGTTGGCGGCGACGGCTCGGTCATAGATGCCTCTGCGATCGCGATAGAAAAGGACGTACCTGTTTTGGGAGTAAATCTCGGTAAGGTAGGATATTTGACAGAGGTTGAAGTTAACGGTTTGTCAATCCTCGATAATCTTGCGAGCGGCGAATACTCCGTAACGGAAAAAATGCTTCTTGCCGTAGTGCTGGAAAACGGTAAAAAAATATGCGATAAATACGCCGTAAACGACGTGACGATCTCACGCGATAGCTTTCTTCACATAGCGGACATTAAGGTAGAGGATTCCAGAAAGAATGTTGTCAAGCTCAGAGCTGACGGTGTGATCTTATCAACTCCGCAGGGCTCAACTGCGTATTCATTCTCATCCGGAGGTCCGATCGTTGCTCATGACGTAGAGAGTATCTTGCTTACTCCGATAAGTCCGCATTCGTTTTTTAACAGATCGGTATTATTCAACTCCTCGGATGTGATAAAGATAACAAATATCGGAGATCTCCGTTTGAGCGTCAGTGTAGACGGCAGATGTATGGGTTTTCTGGCATCGGGGGAATTTTGCACGGTGATGAAGGCGTCAAAATCAGTAAAGATACTTACCTTCACGAAAAACAGTATGTTTTCGAGCCTTTTTAGGAAAATGAGAATTTTAGGAGATATAGACTAATGAAAAACGCAAGACAGAATAAGATCCTCGAACTCATTGAGGAATACGAGATAAGCACTCAGGAAGCTTTGATACAAAAGCTTTCCGAGCACGGATTTGAGTCCACTCAGACAACTATATCAAGGGATATTCGTCAGCTTCGTCTCATAAAGGGACCTACCGGAAGAGGCACTTATAAGTACGTTGCTCCCGAGGTAAGAAGGGGCAATGATGCTCCGGGCCATAATTCCGCGCTTACCGACGCGGTGCTAAGGATCGAGGCAGCCCAGAATATCATTGCTGTGAAAACTATGTCGGGTATGGCAAATGCCATTGCGGTGTGTGTTGATTCTCTTCAGATCAAGGATATCATCGGTTCTGTTGCGGGCGATGACACGATATTGCTCGTTTTGAAAACCGCCGAGAAGGCTCAGGCTGTAGAGGAAGAGCTAAAGGCTGTTTTTGGACGTTCATAGAAAGGATTTACGATAATGCTTCATTCGTTGCATATCGAAAATATAGCGGTAATAAAACGCATTGACCTGGAGTTTTCAAACGGATTTATGGTCATCAGCGGCGAGACGGGTGCCGGAAAATCGATAATTATCGATAGTATAAACCTCATTCTCGGAGCTAAAGCGGATAAAGAACTTATAAGGCATGGTGAAAATACCGCGACGGTAAGCGCGCTTTTTACTGATTTATCGGATAACACTCTGATTCAGTGCGCGGATCTTGGAGTATCGCTTGATGATGAAAAAAGTCTGTTAATACAGAGGACCTTTGGAACAGACGGTCGCTCCGCGGTCAGAATAAACGGCAGAGCTGTAAATCTTTCCATTTTAAAGCAGATCGCTCCGGGACTTGTGAATATCCACGGTCAAAGCGATACAGGGGTACTTATAGACTCCGAAAAGCATATAGATTTAATAGATGTCTATGCATCACGCGAGGATCTTCTTGACAGATACCGCGACGTTTATTACCGTTTTGAAAAAATACGCAGAGATATTCAAGACATCACAAAAAAAGAAACCGAGAGAGAAAGACTCAAGGAGATACTTGCATATCAGATAAAAGATATTGACTCTATGAAGCTCCATGATGGAGAAGAAGAGGAGCTTATTGATAAAAAGGTTAAAATCAAGAACAGTGAGAAGATAACCAAAAACTCTGAGTTCGTTTACAAGGCTCTAAAGGGGAGCGAAAAGGGAAGTGTTGCTTTTCTTGTCGATAGAAGCATCACCGCGTTGACTCAGCTTTCCGGAGTAGTGCCTGCTTATGCGGAATACGCGGAGCGATTGAGAGATGCGCTGGCAAGCGTTGAGGACGTCGCAGAGGAGGTTTACGCTGTTTTAGAGGATTTTGATAGCGATCCTACGGAAACCTTGAACGCCATAGAGTCACGTTTGGATAAGATAAGTAAGTTGAAGCGCAAATACGGTCTTACCGTTAAGGATGTTCTCGAGTTCAGAGAAAAGGCGAAAAATGAGCTTGATACTCTTGAAAACTACGAAGATACGCTAAAATCTCTCCGGAAAGAGGAGTCACTTCTGTATGAGGAGGCACTTACGCTTGCCAATGAGATACACGGAGTGAGAATGGAGGCCGCAGACCGCCTGGGAACTAAAATTTGCGAGATACTTGAATTCCTTGATATGCCCGGCGTCGTATTTTATGCCAAGATCGGTGTTGATGAGGCGAGCGGAAGGAAGGTTCTCAATAAAAACGGATACGATAACGTTGAGTTTTATCTCAGTGCTAATAAGGGCGCAGAGGCGCAGTCGCTTTCAAAGATCGCTTCGGGCGGTGAAATTGCGAGGGTTATGCTTGCGATTAAGAGCGTGATTGCTGATAAGGACGGAGTATCGAGTGTAGTGTTTGATGAGATAGATACGGGAGTCTCGGGCAAAACGGCAAGAAAGATCGGTCTTAAGATGAGAGCCATGTCCTCGGGATTGCAGATTTTCTGCGTCACACACAGTGCTCAGATAGCCTCTCTTGCCGATATACATTTCTTGATAAGTAAAAGCGAGATCGATGGAGCAACGCAAACATACGTCAGAGCGCTTGATTATGATGGCAGAGTTAAAGAGCTTTCCCGTATACTTGGCGGAATCAACGTTACGGATTCTCAACGCGCTGCGGCAATAGATATGCTTAATGAAAGGGAGACCGATTAATTAATGACCGATTTTTTTCGGACGTTCTAAAAAAGGCGGAATGTGAATTTGAGGAGAATCGGGATATTGCTTCGATGTCAAGCGTGGGCATATCTACTATAGCGAGAGCGATAGTATATCCGGATAGCGACGCAAAGATGATAAGCATTATAGAATGCCTCGCGGAGTATAATGTGCCGTTTCTTGTGTTGGGAAGAATGTCAAATGTTTTATTCAAAAATGCATTATACAATGGCGTAATCGTAAAAACCACTAAATTCACTCAAAAACATGAGGCAGAAAATTACGTAACGCTTTCATGCGGCATGGGCTTAGCTAAGGTGCTTAAGCAGATATCATCAAAAAATCTCGGCGGTCTGGAGGGGCTTTGGGGCATTCCGGGAACCGTGGGCGGAATGGTACGGCAAAACGCCGGAGCGTTTGGATATGAAGTCGCTGACAGATTCAAGGAGGCGATCTGCTATATTCCAAAAGCTAAAAGCATCTGCAAATTCTCTAAAGAGGATATGCGCTTTGCATATCGGGAAAGTATACTCGGCAGAGAAAACATCGTTCTTATTAGTGCGACGTTTGAGTTTATCCCAAAGAGCTACGAGTGTGTGATCGAGGAGATAAATTCTTACAGGTCAAAGAGATCAGAGACGCAGCCTATTGAATATCCTTCGCTTGGAAGTGTGTTTAAACGCCACGGCGGCGTTAGCGCGGGATTTTACGTAGATAAGGCGGGGTTAAAGGGATATAGCGTTGGCGGAGCTCGTATTTCGGATAAGCACGCGGGATTTATAATCAATACGGGCAACGCTACCGCTGACGATTATCTTAAGATCATCGATCAAATTAAGAGCAATGTGTATTCGGCGTTCGGTATTGAGCTTGAGGAAGAAATAGAAATCATTTCATGAGGAGGAAGCCGTGTCATTTTCACAGGACCAGAAGGCAGAGATAATCTTACAGTCTGCAAAGACAAGCTGCTGTAAGCGTGCGATTTTACAAGGAATATTGACCGCACGCGGTCGTATGGACGGCGATAATATTTTCGTGTCTGTCGATAGCTGTGATACGGCAGAATTTGTAAAAGGTATAATTCTCGACGTTTATTCGAAGAGCGCGGAAGAAGTTATATCCGGTGTTGGAGGCAGGCGTAAGCTTTTGTCCTTTAGCGCAAAATCCGCAACCAAATATATGATCGAGCTTGATGAGAATGGGGTTTTTTATTCCGAAAAATGTTCTTTGTGTCAGTCGTTTTTCCTTAGAGGTCTTTTTCTCGCGTCAGGCAGAGTGTCAGATCCCGTGAAGCAGTATTCGCTTGAATTCTCCGTAGGAAAAAGAACGGACGCACTTGTTGATTTTTTTTCATCCATAGGACTTGTTCCCAGAATTTCCGTGAAGAAAAACGAGACGCTCGTATATTTCAGAAATTCAAGCATGCTTGAGGATTTCTTTGCTCTTGCAAATATGAATCAGACGGCGTTTGATATTATGAACGCAAAAATAAAGGGCGAGCTTAGAAATACCGCTAACCGTATTGCGAATTGTGAGACAAATAATATAGACAGAGCGGTTTCTGCATCTATTTCGCAGATAACGCTTATAGAGGAGCTTGTTGAAAGGGGATTGATATCCCTTCTTCCCGACGAGCTTGAGAGAACCGCAAGGTTCAGAATGGAGAACAGGGATATGTCTCTGTCTCAGCTTGCAGGTGCGATAACGCCGCCGATATCCAAATCGGGTTTGTCGCACAGACTGAAAAAAATAACGGAAATGGCCGAGAACATCCTTAACGGTAAGCTCGACGATATCTGAGAAAGGAAGTGTTTTATGGGTGGGTTCGTTCATCTTCATCTTCATACCGAATACAGCTTGCTCGACGGCGCGACAAGGATATCTACAATAGCCGATAAAGCGCTTTCTGACGGTCAGAGAGCGGTAGCCATAACAGATCACGGCGTTATGTACGGCGCTGTTGAATTTTATAACGCCATGAAGGCAAAGGGCATAAAGCCCATTATTGGATGCGAGGTGTACGTTGCGCCTCGCGGAAGATTCCTCAAAGAAGGAAAAATTGATAATTCCGGACATCATCTCATTTTGTTATGCAAGGATGAGATCGGATATAAAAACCTTTGTTATATGGTCTCCGAAAGCTTTATCAACGGCTTTTACTCGAGACCTCGCATAGATATTGAACTTCTGCGCGAGCATCACGAAGGACTTGTAGCGCTTTCAGGATGTATCGGCGGATCAATACCCCAGCTTATCCTTGCCGGTACTATACCCGATGCGGAGAAGCAGGCGCTTGAGATGAAGGAGATCTTCGGTGACGACTTCTATCTTGAGGTACAAAATCACGGAATTGACGATGAGCGGCGCGTTGCCTATGCGCTTAAGCTAATAGGTGAGAAATGCGATATACCGCTCGTAGCGACCAATGACGTGCATTACCTTGAAAAGAGCGACGCGGATATACAAGCGACGCTTATGTGCGTTCAGACAAACAATGTCATCACTGATGGCAGGCCGTTTGGGTTTGAAACCGACGAATACTATTTCAAGACCGCGGATGAGATGGAGAAGCTCTTTGCCGCTTTCCCGGGAGCAGTGGAGAATACGGTGAAGATAGCAGAGAAGTGCAACTTCGATTTCACCTTCAATCAGCTTCATCTCCCGGATTTTGAGCCTGAGGATGGGCTCACTCACAAGGAAAAATTACGTCTTGATGCATACCACGGCTTCGTTGAGCGGGCAGAAAAGGGAAGATTTGACTTTTCAAAAAACTCAAAGGACGTTTATATAGATAGAATGGAGTACGAGCTATCGGTAATTGACAAGATGGGCTTTAATGCGTACTTCCTCATAGTCAGCGACTTTGTCGCTTTTGCAAAGAATAATGATATACCTGTCGGTCCCGGCAGAGGTTCGGGCGCAGGAAGCCTTGTCGCATTCTGCATAGGTATTACCGATGTTGATCCGATAGCGTTTGATTTGCTATTTGAGCGATTCCTTAACCCCGAGAGAGTTTCGATGCCCGATTTTGACATCGACTTCTGTTACAACCGTCGTGAAGAGGTTATAGATTACGTTAAGCGTAAGTATGGCGAGGATAAGGTCGCACAGATAGTTACCTTTGGAACTCTTGCTCCGCGTATGGCGGTGAGAGACGTTGGACGAGCACTCGGACTTCCGTACGGCAAGGTTGATGCGATAGCAAAAATGATCCCCTTTGACGCGGCAAGTATCGACGAGGCTCTGAATAACAAAGAGCTACGTAAGGAATACATTGAAGACAACGAGGTTAGAAATCTTATTGAGGTCAGCCGAGGCGTCGAGGGAATGCCGAGACATGCATCTACGCACGCGGCAGGCGTCGTTATCACGAAAAAGCCAACGTGGGAGTATGTTCCTCTTTCTTACAGCGGTACGGGTGTGGTCACTCAATTTGATATGAACACCGACGCATCGCTTGGACTCGTTAAGTTTGATTTTCTCGGACTGAGGTATATCACCGTTATTCACGATGCCGAGCGGCTTATCAGAAGACGTGTGCCGGATTTTGATATATCACGTGTTCCGTTTGATGATAACAAGACGTTCAAGCTTCTTTGCGACGCAAGATCCGATGGAGTGTTCCAGCTTGAGTCGGGAGGAATGAAAGCGGTGTTGTCAAGGCTTGCTCCGACTTGCTTTGAGGATATTATAGCGTGTATCGCGTTGTTCAGACCCGGTCCTATGGACTCAATAGATAAGTTTATAGCGCGAAAGCACGGAAAAGAAAAGACGGAATATAAGATACCCGAGCTAAAAGAGATTCTTGACGTTACTTACGGATGTATCGTATATCAAGAGCAGGTAATGCAGATCTGTCGAAAGCTCGCGGGTTATTCTTATGCGCGCGCGGATATTGTCAGACGCGCTATGTCTAAAAAGAAAACGACTGCTATGCAGGCGGAGCGCGATGCCTTCCTTGACGGGTGCGTTGCAAACGGAATAGATAAAAACGATGCTGCCGATATATTTGATGAGATGGTGGGATTTGCGAAGTATGCATTCAACAAGAGCCATGCCACCGTTTACGGCGTAACATCTTACAGGACCGCGTACTTGAAGGCTCATTATCCTGCGGAATATTTTGCGGCACTGCTCACGAGCGTCCTGGATAACTCCAAGAAGCTCAAGGAGTATATAGCCGATGCTCACAAGTTCGGCGTTAAGGTTTTACCGCCCGATGTTAATAAGAGCGACGTAGACTTTACCGTAAGTGACGGAAACATACGGTTTGGCTTGCTTGCGATTAAAAATGTGGGTAGAGTTTTTGCAAATGCTGTAATTAAAAAGAGGCAGAATGGAGCTTATGAATCTTTTGATAAGTTTGTCAGCAGGATGTCTGACGGCGAGCTTAACAAGCGCACGCTCGAATTTTTGATAAAATGCGGAGCGTTTGATTCTCTTGGGGTTACTAGAAGCTCGTTACTCAGCTGCTATGAAAGCATAGTTGACGCAGAGCTTGACAGTAAGCATTCCAATGTTGCAGGACAGTTCGATCTGTTCTCGGTCGGCTTCGACGGCGGCGGAGTGGAAGCGCCTGCATACGAGTATCCGAGCCTTCCTGAATTCACGCTCCGTGAGCTGCTTGTGCTCGAGAAAGAGAGCTCGGGGATGTATTTCTCGGGTCATATGGCTGATAATTACTCCCGTCATATTGCTGCTCTGGGTGTGGATAAAATATCCGATATTCTTGAGGATTTTTCCGATGAGGCAACGGTTGCGAATCAGAAATATAAGGACAAGTCTTCGGTTAAGGTGGCTGGTATAATAACCGCTAAAAAAACCAAGGTTACGAAAAACGGATCAACCATGGCTTATCTTACACTTGAGGATAGACTCGGTGAAATCGAGGTCGTAGTTTTCGCAAAGCAATACTCGGCATTTTACTCTGACCTATATACCGATAATGCGGTATGTATTCAGGGGCATATTTCCGCCGAGGAGGGCGAGGAGCCCCAGATACTCCTTTCCGCGGTAGAGGCGCTTACCTCCAACTCCGGCTACGTGGAGGAAAAGTCCGATGACACAGGGAAGAAAAATATTCTTTATATCAGAGTGAAAAACCAAAAGGATGAGAGAATTCCTTTGATATACCGTATTTCCGCACTCAATCGCGGACAAACTCAAATTGTTCTGTTTGACGATAGCACGCGAAAGTCGCTTGCTATGAAAAATATACTTGTTGAACCTTCGGAAAAGGTGATCAGCAAGTTGCGTGAAATATTCGGACAAAACGACGTCATTTTGAGATAAGTAAAATTTTAGATTTTAACTTGAGGTGCATAAAATGGTTGCTAATATAATTTTTGATATTATTCTCGTTGGCATTCTCATTGCAGGTGCGGCAATGGGAATAAAGAATGGTTTTGTGGACACGGTTGCAAGACCTGTAAAGTTTATAGCCACAATAGTTCTCGCGATATCTCTTGCGGGTATTATCGGAGACGCTGTTATTGAACCTATTATCGGTCCGGCAATTTCCCACAAGCTTAGCGATATTCTGATAGAGGAGTATTCGGATATCACTGCCGCTACCGCCAATGAGTCGCTGCCCACTCTTATCAAGTTTGCCGCCAGCATGTGCGGTGTTGATATTGAGGGTGTTGCTTCCGCTGCGGAGGGGGCTTCGGTGATCGAGGCGGTAGTCGACGCCGTTACATCTCCGGTCATTGAGATCATGGGAGTTATATTCGGATTTGTTATAGCCTATTTTCTCTCTAAATTTTTACTCAATTTCATTATGATGTTCGTGAACAGCATCGTTAACAACGGCATCGTTGGCAAGGTTAACAGAGTGCTTGGCGGTGTATTCTCGCTTTTCCTCGCCTTTGTCGTTGGTTGGGCGGTAACCTCACTCTCGGAATTCATACTTAATATTCCCATTGTAGCTTCCGCTAACTGGGTGGAGAATTTCACCGGAGGTTCGATATACAAATTCTTTAGGTCATTCACGCCTCTTGACCTTTTACTAAGTTTTTAAGTAGGTATTCAAATGAAAGTACAAGTGTGCGCCAAATGTAAAAAAAGACCGGCAATGGTCTTTATAACCCGTCTGGAAAAAGATAAATCTGTAAACGAAGGCTTGTGTCTTGTCTGCGCTCAGGAGCTGGGGATCAAGCCGGTAAACGATATGCTTTCAAAAATGGGTATAGATGAAAATGAAATAGCCAATATGCTCGACGGATTTGATGCAAATCTCCCCGATCTTATGGGAGATGATGCTGATACACCCGAGGGTAAGGTTCCTACCTTAAATCTCGCTGAGCTCTTTAACTTCGGCGGACGTGACGCAAAGTCCCCGGGACCTAAGAAACAGCAAGCCAAGGCGCAGGAAACGGCTCCGGACAGGAAAAACCTCAACACCTTCTGCCATAATCTCAACGAGAAGGCGAAAGAGGGTAAAATAGACAATCTTATCGGCAGAGACAGAGAGATCGACAGAATAATACAGATACTCTCGCGCCGTCAGAAGAATAACCCTTGCCTTATCGGCGAGCCCGGTGTTGGTAAGACCGCCATCGCGGAAGAGCTAGCTAAGCGTATCGTCGAGGGCAGAGTTCCCGCTCCGCTTCTCGGTATGGAGATATGGCTCCTGGACCTCACATCGCTTGTTGCGGGCACTCAGTTCCGCGGACAGTTTGAGTCTCGTATTCTGGGGCTTTTAAAGGAGATAAAAGCTGCCGGTAATATCATATTGATGATAGATGAGGTTCATAATATTGCCGGAGCAGGTGAGACCTCGGATGGAAGCATGAGCGCCGCAAACCTTCTCAAGCCTGCTTTATCACGCGGCGAGATAAGAGTTATCGGCGCGACGACTCTTAAGGAGTACAGAAAGCATATAGAAAAGGATTCTGCTCTCGAGCGTAGATTCCAACCTGTTAAAGTGGACGAGCCTTCGGTAGATGAGACGGTAGATATCATTAAGGGAATCAAAAAGTACTATGAAGGCTTCCACGGTCTCAATATATCCGATGAGGTAGCGCGCGCAGCCGCGATCCTCTCCGAAAAATATATAACAGACAGATTCCTTCCTGACAAGGCGATAGACCTTATCGACGAAGCTTCGGCAAAGGTAGCCCTGTCTTCCTCCGAGCTTAACGAGCACAGACAGGCAGGGAAGCGTCTTGCCGAGCTTGAGTCTGCCATCACGGATCTCGAAGGCAAGCTTGAGAATCCCGACGGTCAGACCGAAAGCAACTATAAGGCGATAGCCGATCTTAAGGTAGAAAAGCTCAGACTAGAAACCAGGGAAGAGGAGCTTGCGGAAATACTCAAGCATCTCGAGGTTGATATTTCCGATCTTTTAAAGGTCGTTGAGATATGGACGGGAATTCCCGCGACAGATCTCAGTGTAGGCGATCTTGAAAATCTTTCGGGACTTTATGAAAGGATATCCTCTCATATAATCGGTCAGGAAGAAGCGGTAAGTGCCGTGGTTAGAGCCGTGAGACGAAAGAGAGCGGGCGTTTCTTACAGAAACAATCCCGTGTCAATGATTTTTGCAGGTCCTACCGGTGTCGGCAAGACAGAGCTTGTAAAGGTGCTCGCTAATGATCTCTTTAAGCAGCCCGAGTCGCTTATCCGTCTTGATATGTCGGAGTTTATGGAAAAGCACTCCGTCTCCAGAATTATAGGCTCACCGCCCGGCTACGTTGGCTACGATGAGGCAGGTCAGCTTACCGAGAAGATAAGGCGCAGACCATATTCGGTAGTTCTTTTTGACGAGATCGAAAAGGCGCATCCCGATGTTCTTAACGTCCTTTTGCAGATCCTTGACGATGGTAAAATTACCGATGCGCAGGGCAGAGAGATCAACTTCTCAAATACAATAATCGTCCTTACTACTAACGCAGGCAGCGAGAAGACTAATGCTGTATCAGGCTTCTCAACAGATCGCAAGGCGCAAACGGAGGACAGGGTAGAGAAGGCTTTGGCAAAATTCCTTCGTCCTGAATTTCTCAATAGAATAGACGAGGTTATCACGTTCCGTCATCTTAACAAGGATGACTTTGCCAAGATAGCCGAGATAATGATAAAGCAGCTTAGCGATCATCTGATAGAAAAGGGAATAAAATTGACCTACACGGATGAGGCTTTGAGGCTTATCGCTGAGGAGTCCTATTCCGAAAAATACGGAGCACGAAATATGCGCAGATATATCGAGCGCAATGTCGAGGATAATATCGCAAACGTGATTATCGACAGTATGCCAAATAAGGTTTACGCGATTGCTATAACTGTCTCAGATGGCAAGCTTAAGATCGATTCAATTTAATTAAATTTTCAAAAAAGGAGATAAAATAATGGCAGAATGTTCTTATGACTGCTCCAGTTGCTCTCAGAAGTGTTCTAAGGAGTCGCTCCTGGAACCTCAAAATCAAGCAAGCAACGTCAAGCGCGTTATTGGCGTAGTCAGCGGAAAAGGCGGCGTAGGAAAGTCTCTTGTAACCTCCATGCTTGCCGTAACTATGCAGAGACGAGGATATAAGGTAGCTATACTTGATGCTGATATCACGGGCCCATCTATTCCTAAGGCATTTGGTCTTAAGTCGGGTAACGTTCAGGGGAGTGATCTTGGCATGTTTCCGGCAATGACAAGGACCGGAATTGAGGTAATGAGCCTCAACCTGCTCGTTGACGACGAAACGAAGCCGGTTGTTTGGCGCGGACCCGTTATCGCAGGAACCGTTAAGCAGTTCTGGAGCGACGTTGTATGGAATGATGTTGACTATATGTTTGTCGATATGCCCCCCGGAACGGGTGACGTTCCTCTTACCGTTTTCCAGAGTCTTCCTCTTGACGGTATCGTTATTGTAAGCAGTCCTCAGGAGCTTGTTTCGATGATAGTTGAAAAGGCAGTAAATATGGCATCTCTGATGGATGTGCGTGTGCTCGGTCTTGTAGAGAATTACAGCTATATCGTTTGCCCTGATTGCGGCAAGGTTATCAAGCCTTACGGAGATAGCCGCATCGACGAGCTTGCAAACGGATACAATACCGCAGTTCTTGCCAAGCTTCCTATCGACCCCGAGCTTGCATCTCTTTGTGATAAGGGTGTGATCGAGCTCTTCGAGGGTGATTATATGGAACGTGCGGCAGATCATATAGAAAACGCTCTTGAGTAATTCTGATCTTAGTATGCAAAAGAAGCTGAGTCACTAAAATTCAATAAAGTCAAAGCATTTTAACAAAAAAACTCAAGGCTTTAACTCTTGTACAACCTTGATTTTCTCTTATGAATATAATTAACGGTAGAAGCGCGGATTTAATCGTACCTCTACCGTTTTTGTTTTGTTGTGACTAAATGACGCAGATCGATTTTTCGCCCACAAACAGCAGGTGATTGGTCATACCGAGCAGCTCCGGCTTTTCGCAGATGTAGAAGTGATAGCGGAGATACTGCGCATAGTTTTCATCGTTCATTTCATTGATTTTCGCTGCCAAAAGCTCGCTTGCACCATCGGATGCTACTTCGTGCAATACGCTTATCCCGCCATCTGCAAGAAGTTTTCTCGCAGCACCAACCGTATGGAACACAAACGGAAAGTCGTTAAGTTTGAATGTTTTC
>CAYWPS010000042.1:0-14089 GCA_964460165.1 uncultured Ruminococcus sp.
TTCTCAATTATTTTCGAAAAACCTATTGACTTTTCTTAGCAGGTTTGCTTACTGCATATCAAATTTTGAACATTAAGGCACGGCTTATTACCGTGCCTTATGTGTCAATCTTTCAGCGTGTCGAGCATCAATCTTCCGCCGAGCTTGAAGGCATACACGAAGATTGCCTTTTCCGCAAGGCTCATGTATTCGCTCCAACAGTCGTGGAATTTCTCGAAGATTTCTTTCTGCTCGTCCGTGAAGCTTTTCTCCAAGTCCTCGTGATGCCTTGCCATATAGCTGAGCAGCTCCTTCATCTCCGGCGAATTGGTTCGGCTATCCTCTTGCGGTATGATATTGCCGTGCCACAGTTCTTCAATCGTTTCCTTCATTGTTCTCTATCCTCAATGCATCTTCAACAATCTCAACACTTACGAGTTTGCCAAACCAAGTCAGCAAGTCCTCCCCTTCCAGACATCCTTTTTTCTTAAGCTTCTCAAATGCTCGCTCAAGGTACTTCTCGTCAACGCCTGGGAACAGTTGCTTCAAGATTCTGTTATCCATTTTCTTTCTCCTTTCATACAGAAACGGTGACCACACTGCCGAGAGACCTCGGCAATATAGCCACCGTTCTTTTTGTTTTTTCTGTTGTAATCCGTGGTTGTTTGAGTTTTGCTTTCCTCATAGTGTTACCTCCTTTGTTTTGGTAACACCAACAATACCACAGAAAGAGGAGAAAGTCCAGATAATAATTTGTTAACTTACAGTTTTTTTATTACACGTACCGCTATCCCTTGTATATCGAGTTTATCATATTCAATATCATGATATTCCTCATTTTCGGGATGTAAAATTATTTTTTTCTTCTTATCATCGTGATATATTCTTTTTAGAGTAGTTTCGCCATCTATCAATGCCACAACAATGTCACCATCATCCGCAGTTGGCTGGGATTTAACTATAACAAGATCACCCTCATCAATTCCTGAATTAATCATCGAATCACCATCAGCAACAACCACAAAATATTCCCCTGTATCAAGTACTGAATCACAAACAGGGAAAATCTTCCCTTCGTTATCAGCACTATCTTTTCTTTCACCACATGCTATTTTTCCAAGCACAGGTAACCTAAGTATTTCACCATAACTATTGAAGTATTTGCAATTTCCAACATCAATGCCTTTTACTATGTTTCTGTTTGATGGATTAATAATGATTTTGGATACATAATTTCCTTGTTCTAGTTGATATGTATGAATATTGCTGTAAACCGTTCTTAGCATTCTGCGACCTAATTCTACAGACAAACCTGCCGGTATTGCAGCAAATAAGTGTATCGCATCGTACTTGTTAATGTTAGCATTCATAATCGAAATTATGCTTTCAGCCATCTCATCAACATCTTGAGAATACAGTGGATACCCTGGCTCTATCTTATCCGTTTTCAAGGCAATGTAATCGCACAAAGTATCGCCCATTACGGTTTCAATCTGTTTCCTTTCAATTGGGTATGAAGTAGATATTGAAATAACAACGGCCCTATTATTACTTTTTTCAATAATCGGTTCTTCGAGTTTAGCTCCCCAAGATTCTCCAGAGAGTACCCATGATTGTGTTGCACGATCGAATTGGTGTATCGTTATGTTGGAATCTTTTTGCAACTCAAATCCCAATGAAAGCAACATAGGGATTGGCGCTAACGGATACAAATGCACCTTTTCGTTTTTCTCTACCAGTTGAATTATGCTTTGAGCAAAATCTGCTATGGATTCTTTGGTGTATCCATCAACAGCATCTATCGGTTCACTATATACGTGAACATCAAAATTTGCATTGTCAAGAGATTTATCAAGATCTCTCTTTGGGATATGTCCTCCCATTATCTTGCAATCAATAGCTGCTATTTTAGAATGGTGTTTGAATCTCTCTGTATCAAAATAGTAAATTCCATATTCATCAGTTCCATCGAGCTTGCTTTCTATACACCATTTGTTATCATACCAACCATATACTTCCGCTTTGTAAAAATCCGTATCGGTGTCAATGATTCCCCAAATATAGCCGCCATTCGAATATCCATTATTGTATCCACCCGGAGCAACAAACTCAACAACATCATATTCAGAGTGAAAATTTATACTTGGTTTGTGTCGATGCCCACAAAAATATAGGCCTATATTATTGCGCTTGAATTGATCCAAAACACGGTTTCGCTCTTCCGGAATCATATCTCCTAGCGTGTGATGTCCAATAGCAATATTCAAAGACTGACTAAGTTCATTGGATTTATCCGTCATCTCAAGTTGTAATAATCTTGATCCAATCCTCAAAAAGTCTTTCTTAGATGAAGAATCGATATCAAGCCAGCTTGTGTTCAAATTAATAACAGATATATTATCTTTGAATGTAATAAAGTGTGGCTTTCTCCATACAAAATCTCCATCAAAAATTCTTGAATAAGCATCATTAAAATTCGCGTGACTATCAAGAAGCGCAGAGATATCTTCATCTTTCATACTATCAATCACGGAAGTATGTTCTTTTTTCTTTTTGCCTTTCAAGATTCTTTGTAGGACTGACTGTGTGGTAGTTCTATCATGGTCATGATTGCCCGGAATTATAAAAACCGACTCTTTTGTTAGTTTCATCATCTCGATGAGTTTTTTTACAAATTCTACGGTTTCCTCATCAGCTTTTGCGTTTCCGTTTAAAATATCGCCAGTTATAAACAAATGAGTAAACGGCTCGGTTTGATCTAACGATTGTATTCTTTTCAAGAAATCCTCTCTCAAAGAATGCGATTCATAGTTCTTATAATTGAAATGTATATCTGACAAATGCAACCATTTTATTCGCATAATAGCCTCCCTATTTTGGTTTCACACTTTCGTATAACCCGTCTATTTTTTGGCATTCTTCAATTTCTATGATGCTGTTTGCATTCTTGTTTCCAACCCAAACCCTTGTACCAACTGTACCAGCAATAATAAAAAAGATATATTCAGAGCCGGTTTTATCAACAGCAAGTGTCTGTTTCCAATCTTCCCAATCTATAGATGAAGGCACAGGGATATCCTGAGGATGAGTATGCCAAACACCCATATAATAACTCTTATTTCTTTGAGCTCGTTTAAGAAATAAATTGTGCAACGGATCTTTAATGTCGAATCGAATTCGAGTTTTCTTATCCAATTTCTGTGGCACAGAAACCGATTCTAAAACGATATTGCCAGTATCTTTATGTTTGTATCCAATAATATATCCTCCGCTTTCAGGCTTATCATGATTGTCTTGCAACCATTCAGATATCTCATCCAAAACCGCGGTCAATATATCAACCACTTTCCCGTTAGGCAACTGCATTTTGATACATCCGTTATGGAGTTTTATCGCCACAGCAACGACACCTCTTTTCTTTAAATGTATCAAATTTATACGAAACCTTGTCGGGGGCAATATTTACTAAGCAATTCGATTTTATAGAACCGCTCTCTATTCTCCCCATTAGCGTGAGCAAAACAGAAACCGATCTCAGTAAAACTGCAGATCCATAAGCTACGCGCGTTGCTCCGCATCCATTACTAATGGTGTTTTTAATAACAACATCTTCCGCTATGATATTAACTTTATTATTAATTAAATCACCGTTTTTGTCAGTGAACAAACACTCGAAACAGCCTTGATGATTGTAATCAATCGATAGAATATGGCTGTTCTCGCCGCCTGCCTCCAACCACGCAAACAGCACGCAAGCTTTTACGTCTTTTTCTTTGAAAATGCGATTCAATTTTAGTTGAATATCACTACTGCCTACCGTAAAAATAATATAGTCAAAATCGTTTATTTGATCTGATATATCATCGGCATAAAAATTCTTTTCGTGGGCATCTACAACTATCTCTGGATGCATTAATTCCAAATAAAACTTCAAATTAGTTGCTTTATTACCACTCTTTATAATTCCACCATACGCCCAACGCATAAAGTTTTCTGAGGTAATAGAATCTCCATCGTATATCGTTAAATTCTTGAATCCATTTTTAACAAGCTCACCAGCAACATAACTACCTAAGGAACCTGCACCTATAAGTAAAACTTTTTTGTCAAATCCAGACGATGAATTTCCTATAATTTCATTCAAATAGCAATAATCCTCTCGTTGTATACACATTGTTTGTACTTCAAAGTTACCTTCTAAAATTCTTGCTAACAAAGTCTTAGTACCAGCACTATTTTTCATAGTTAATCTTGCCATAAAAGTTATTGGCAATGTATTAACTGTCATAGAAAAAATCAAGTCAATGCAATTGTAATGAGTAACTTCATTTTTAATCGCTTCAAAGGTAGAGGAACTGATATGTCTAATTCTTTTTCCATACAGTATTTCAACAATATCGGCCACTTTCCATTTTTTCTTTTTGGTTGGCGGAAGAATTCCTCTATTATCAATAATCGGAATGAAAAACGCTTCAATATCACTTCTACGCTGCCAAACTCTATCTTTGCCCTTGCTTTTTCTTTCCTCTATGTCAGATAAGACAATATCAGATGCTAGGTAACGGCGTATTTTTTCGCCTTGATAAACGCCCATCTTGGCATATTCATCTGTATTTCTTAAAAAAAGTTGTGCATTATCATTATGGGAAACAGCATTCCAATAATAGAGAAACTCTTTTTGATATTCCCTCTCTGTTTCTTTAGGTGACAGTTGCATCAATTCTATCAATCGTTCGATTTCGTCTGTTATTTTTTCGTCAAACGATTGCAAAAAAGAAATAACACTTCCTGATTGATGAAGACAAACAAATCTATACTTGCCCTTTGCTAAAACATCATCCCCTTTAAAATCGATTTCTTTTAACATTATGTGAGGATAATCGAAGTCATCATCTATAACTAATATGACAGCCACAGATACAGGGTTTTGTTCATCGGGACAAAGAAGCGCAAATGTCTTTTCCATCAATGAAAAAGTTACTACCTTGTCATTTGACCTGGAATCATCAATTGTTATTTCCGGATATGATTCCAAAATACTTCTTGCCAAGTTACTATCAGCCAAAACTATGCTCCCTTTTGTTTTGTGTCGTTGCCGATGCGGCCTGCTTGGGTGGGACTACAAAATCCGAGCCAAGAACACGTTGCACATAAATTCCTGCTTCATGATCAGACTCCACATTAACAGCATTTGTCAGATTGTCCACCGCAGTGCAAAGCCTATTATAAAATGTCAACATATAAGAACTACTGCTTTCTCGCATTTTTTCGAAAATGTCCGTATATGGCTTTACCGAAAGATATCTTGATATATCAGCTCCTACAATATTTCCATCCAAATCCACTGTATATGAAAACTTGCTCTTGATATTTTTCATAGTTTGTTGTAGTGCAGATAAGTCATCATCATGACCTCCAGAGCTTTTAGGAGAAAAGCAATCACATGCAAGATATGTCAAACCAATGCTCGGCGGAACTTCATGATCTCGGGTGGAATTAGAATATTTTACATCCTTCCACCTCTTTATGTAGCAAATTATTCTTCTGAGTTGATCATTGCCATTGATTTTTCCACATAAATCATCATTCAATCCATCTGGATCAGCTTCTTCCCATGAATAGTTTTCAGATGTATACTTACCTCTCGCCAAATATACACGATCACCGTCTTTAGCATATAACGGTAAATCAATATGTAACCATTCTTCTCCGTTGTCATGGTACACGGCTCTTACACAAGGTTCTTTAATCTCAACCGTGCGCGAATAAATATTGATTGCGTCACGCAAGTATCCCTTTATCTTTCGCGGATCGTCATTATCGTTTATGCTTAGCGGAATCATAACAGCCACGTCACGATCAACGATATCAGAATGAATGGTGGTATTATATTTGTAACTTCCTTGATCAAATATTCTAATATCACTTTTATTTACTTTAATTCCGTGATCATCTAATACACCTGGAAACTTATCTTTTATCTCTCCTTCAAGAGTTTCCCTTTTTTCAATGAGTACAGCTGTTTCGCTATCAATTCGAATATCTTTATAAAAATCTTCAAACTCTTTTCTTAACTTCATAACAATTACCACCCTTTGATTAAATAGTCTTTTATATCAATACTCCATTACAATGATCCACTTCATGTTGAATGATCTGTGCCGTCCAGCTGGTGAAGTTCTTCGTGCGTGTTTGCATCTCCAATGTCTGATACTGCACCTTGATGGTCTTATAGCGCTTGCACTTACGGGGGCCGCCAAGAAGCGACAGGCAGCCTTCCTCGGTGTCGTACGGGCCGTCCTTCTTGATGATTTCGGGGTTGAGCATAACCGTGTATGTAGGGGCTCGTCCGCTCTCGTCAAGAAAGGCGATGATGCGCTTACGCACGCCGATCATATTCGCTGCCATGCCAACACAGCTTTCTCTGTGCGCCATCAGCGTATCAAGCAAATCCTGTGCGACTTGCAAATCTTCTTTTGTTGCAACCTCCGACTTCCCTGCAAGGAATATTGGATCGTGCATAAGTTCTTTAATCATAACAACACCTTGTGTTTTCTCCGTCACTTGAACAGTCCCGAGAAATTGTTTTTCTTTTTTCTACGCTTTTTTGTTGGTTTACCAAATAGCAAAGCTCCAGCAACAACCGGAGGATATATTATCCACTTTAATGTTTTTTCTAGTTCTTTTTTCTTGTGCCTTTGAACTGCTCTTACTCTAGAAATTCCCATATCACTTCTCCTGACAGAATACAGCTATTGCTTTTGAAACAAAATCCGCAGTTCCCTCGCCGTACTTATCGATGTTCTTCTTGAGTCGCTCGTCGGCAACGTACATCCTACCAAGCCCTGCAAGAATATCGTCTGTGCAGGTGTAGTAGTTGGCGGTGATGTGCGCCTGAAGCTTGGAAACAAGTTCCTGTGCTTCGCCTGAATCCGCACTCGCACCACTCTCCTTGCACACGGCAAGCTCGGCAAATATAGACATCAAGCCGTCATTCGCCTCTGCCCATTTCTCTTTTGTGTAGTTCTTTGTCTTTTGCTCGTGTTCGCAATAAACTGCGGTATTACCGAAACGTTCGCGAGCTTCGGTTTCGTAGTTTTTCATTACTTACCTCTATGCGTAAAGATTGCAACGGATATTTATCTTGTAAATAACGATATTCCTGCGCCCAACAATCCCATTATTCCAATGAATAATACCGTGTACATTACAGATCCCAACCATGCCGGATGCTTCTCTTTATTGTATAACGTTCCAACAAGTCCAAATGTTAACCAGTATACAGGCTTTGCTATCAAATAATTTATAATAAAACCAATTGCTTTTCCTATTACCCCAAATACACCTAGTGACTCTGTAGGATTAGGTGCAAAATTATCCCTAATAAATTTTCCGCTTCTTTTTGTAAATCTATATCCTCTATATTTTCTCAATTTTATTCCTTTCACAAATAATTTTCTCTAATATTTCTTCGTCTGCTGGGCAGAAGTCATAGTTCGAGATCTCGCTTGGAGTAATCCATTGAATGTCGTTATGCTCCAGATTTTGCGGTTCTCCCTCAGTGATGGTCACATTGAACAATGTCAGATGTACCGTCAAGTCGGGATATTCGTGGACAACCTCCATAAACACGTCACCGACAGAAAGAAGAACATTCAATTCTTCTCTGCACTCTCTGATGAGTGCTTGTTCTCTTGTTTCGCCTTGTTCGACCTTGCCGCCAACGAACTCCCACAAGAGCCCTCTCGCTTTGTGTGCTGGGCGTTGGCAGATCATGAATTTATCACCGCGCCAAATGAGAGCTGCAACCACTTCAAGCATTATCAATTAACCTTTACACCGTATTGCTGAACAAGCATAGTTGACAAACTTATAATATCAATTAACGACTGATGGTTGTTGTTAAGATACAGTTCATCTATCGATGCTTTCAAATCAGCTTTAAGAGCCTCAATATCCACATTATTGGAAACCGAAATTAAACCGCCGGACATATTAATGATAGTATGATATGCTGATGGCGAAATTGCTCGAATAGAACTTTGCCAGTTAGGTCTACTGCGCTTGTCCTCAAATTCGAGCTGTTCAATATATGTATCATTTCCAAGCTTCAATGGAACATTGTTATAAAACGCTTTGCAATTCTTTAATTCTGCAAAATAGGTCAGCCCGTTGTCCGTGGTATAGATTTTACCTATCACTCCAGTTCCATAATAAAATCTAACATTGGAACCGCCCGGAGTTCCCTGTTGGGGATGATTATAAACAAATACATCCCCTGTGTTTATTCTGCTTCTGTACGATGCCGGGAAATGATATAAAGAGAAAATCTCGTCTTTGTATTCCGATCTATAATCTCTTTTTTGAGATAATGCAATATACATATCATTTTCCTCCACGTTGTTTTATCAAATAATTGTATGATATTTCCTTGATTTCGTCGCTCGTCAAAGCATCAAGTAATGTAACGGCGCCATAACGATTCAAATACTTACAAAGTCCTCTCCACTCATATTCACCGGTAGATTCCAACTTGCCTACATCTGCGAGTTTAGGATCATCATTAATCTCTTTGATTGCACGCAAAATACCATAACATATGTTTCTATTCATAGAGAAGTTTCTTTCAACAATGCTTTGGCACAAATCCGATTGAGAAAGGAGCAGCTCTGTTAACTCGTATTTGTGAGCCGTTGATCCAGGCTGATACGACAAATATCCATACCACCATAATCTCGAAATCGAATTTCTTAAAAGACCAATTCTTGATGGATGGCACAAATATCTTTGCCTTATATTGATAGATCTCTTGGATTCTTTAGGTGTCTCAGTAGACGTTTCTTCATTTTCTTCACCTTCTACAGCAGCACCATCTTCTACGCTTTTGCCCCATCTCCAAGAAGTATACTGCCAACAATCCACCAGACTTATATAACTCCACAAATAATGATTGCTTGCCTGCTGCGGAGTTAGATGTCCAAGCGCATCAAACACATACCTAACATTTACAATGTCGGAGGCGTTTTTATCGCCGTCCATATACAGTGTAATATTTGATACTTCCAGTCGAGATTCCTTATAATATTCTTTATCTGCAAAATATTCAGGCAACCAGCATTCTTTGCCCAAGTATTTTTCTTGATCTATCGATAGGTTGTCTATTAAAGTTTCATAAGCCTTATCAGTTAAATACTTTATTCTCATATGTCACTCCTTTAATTACCACCCGCCAAATTTTCCTTGATAAACTTAAAGTTGTCCATTGACACCTGAACAATATCCTTCAAAACCTTGTTGGCTACCGAGGTCATAGAAGTTTCGTCGCTCAACACAATATTTAGTGCCTTTAATCTTGCCTCCAATGACTGATACCATCCGCCACTACGGATGTCCTCATCATCTCCAGTATTATCTTCAGACTTCATGAATTCCAAAGCTTCGACCAATGCCGGAAGCACATAATAAGATGCTAGCAATGTTCTAATTTTAGGTTCTTCCCTTAACTCCTGATACTCATTATGGAGTTCTCTTGCAAGCCAAATATTGATTCTATCCGGTTGATAAATATCTACTCGAATACTTTGTGTTGCATAATCATCCGGGCGAATACTGAAAATAGACGGCTTGTTTTCAAGAGGATCTATCAAACTCAATTCAACTTCGAAAATATTTGAAATAGCGAGGATATCACCTTTTTGAACACTAAACGCCATACCTTCAAACAGATCTCGGTTGTGTTCATCAAAACGCAATGATGGATAACTTCCAGTAGAAACTATCATTCCCTTTATCTTTAAAGATTTTGACAAATCACCAGCATCAATCGTACACGAAATTTCAGTTTCATCTTTAGGAAACGTATGTACCTCTCTAAAAGAAGTATTCGGGCTTTCCAAATACAAAACGACCTTTGCTTGTCCTGCATCAATCATACCGCTTAAGCCAGGCGACGACAAATTATAGTTTATTTTTATTCCTATTTTATTGTTTTCCACGAAAGGCTCTACTTCGTTACTGATAGTAAAGTAGGAGTCAATATAATCGTTATTATCACTACATAAAACAGGATATGGGAATCCGATGTTACTTTTCTTCATCTCTAACTCCTTTAATTAACAATTATATTTATGAGCAATCTTTCTTTAATTTCAAGCTTCATAAATATACTATATTTCACGCCTGCCTTTAATGATAACGGGCCAATTGATTTACCATTAACCTGTTTTTTTACAGAATTCATGGTGTATTCCCTTATCTTCAAGGACTCGCTTTTTCCGTCTTCTCCAATAGCCTTTGCCGAGATATGTACCTTGTCGCTATCTTCCTCTAAGACGATAATAGTCTTGTAGATTTCATAGTTGGGCGTTATCGGATAACTACGCTGATACAAAATTTGAGGCGAATTTTCAACCTTGTTCTTGCCACGCTCTTTTTCAACATGAACTTTTTCGGTTCCTTCGGGATCTTTTTCTCCTCCGGGATTGTGTGTAGTTCCTCCTGTTGTTTGGTTGCTTCCGGTTCTACCATTAGAAGTACCGTAAGTATTGATGCTCGGCGAAACGCTACTTTTCATCTTTAAATTGCGCTTTTTAATGTTGTTAATCGCCGTATCTCCGTCGGGAGTATTGGAGGATTTTGCAGCACCTTTTTGAGTAGTATCTTCCAGTTCCAAAGGCAAAAATTGACTAATTCCATCCGGATCTATCGTATCTTGATAATCAGTCTTACACTGCTCAACAATACGTTGATTCGTCCATCTAATTATCCTGCTTCGAATATCTTTAGCTTCCTTTTTATCCTTAGCTTCTTCGAGAATATCGGGATCCCATTCATCGTGCTTAGGCGGTTCCATTTCCTTTAATTTCTTGTTTAATGCATCGCCACGAGCTATAACCAAAGCTGCAAAACGAGTTATGATATTCCTTCCTCTTGTTCTTACCAACATTCCAATAGCTCTCATTTCAGCTATTTTCTTGCTGTAACTCTCATCTTTTCTTATGTACAGCCATAAATCGTCTTCTTCAATTATTGAGGTCTTGAATATCTCGTGATCGGGAGAGACAAGGGTTTCATAAAACTCCTTAATCATGCCAATATTTTTTTCCTGATCGGCATCCTCTGCTTCCTCTTCCGAAATATTCTTCAATAGGGTTGGAAGTGTTAAAGAATTTATTTCTATATTACCGATTGTAACTTCTAATGTCTCCTCATGAATAGCAACAAAAAAGTTTTTAATTATTGCTTTGGTCATTATTTCTTGCCAATCATCTTCCGTCTTAAAACCAGCAACAATTACATCTGTTCCGTATTCAGTTCGAGTAAAAAGTTCAGTTATGCCATGATCTTCTCCGTCGTAAATGGGTTTACGATCCTCAACATTTTTGAAATAGCCATCGCCCTGTGTTTCTACTCCCTCTTCATTGCAATGAGTTACAAGACGAGATACTCCCTGAAACGCCTTAACTTCATCAATAGCATATGTGTTGTAAAAAACAGTTCTCAAAGCAGAACAAGCAAAAGGCGCACTTTTACCAATACCATAAGAACCACCACTGCCGCCGGAAGATTTATTCGTTACACCGCTTGAATTAGTTAAAGCTTCCCATACGGTTCGCTTTTCGTGAAGATTTTGAGCGCCGGTCAAACCTTTAGTGTTATAGTCGCTTATTACAAGGAAGTCCATCGTTTCTTGTGACAATAAAGATTCTGCCTCCTTGATAAACGTAGCAAATTTTGTATCGCCAACACCCCAGTAATCTTTGCATGCCTTAATTATGGTATCAAATTCATATATCGCATTGTATTTACTTTTAGGTACAGAAATCACATTGAACTTCACTGTTACCTTCTTTTTTCCTTCGGCTTTCGCATCAAGGGAGTTTTGGCATATTTCACGAGCCAAGTTATTATATAGATCACTTCCCTTAAAAGTTGCTATTCCACCATCATTATAGCCTTGCTTGGTTCCGTCATCAAGAATAGGAAATCTCCATCTATATTTACTCATTGCTTTCTCCTTATTAAAGTCTAAACTTATCGTCCTCGGAATCTACATTAATATACTTAAGCTTTGCTGCCTTCAGTTCCTTTTCGATAGCACCGAAGATTTTTTGAACATCAGCTTCAGAATAATCATAATTTCCCTTGTTAGAACAGTTTCCTAACAATCTAATCATATCAATGATTTTATTGGTTCTGTTTTCTGCAATTCTAACAAATCTTTCACGCTTAGTTTCCATATGTTGAAAATCCTCCAAAAATGTATTTTTTTGTCTTCGATTGTAGTATACCACGTAAAACTCTATTTGTCAATACATTTTTTTGAAACTTTTTCACTACATTTTTCAAATATAGTGATTTCTGTGATTTTTGTAGTTGCATCTGTAGCAAAAAACCTCCGCTTCAAAGCGGAGGTTTTTATCATTCAAACGTCACTACATTTAATATAGATTCAAATAATGCTTTAAGTACAGGAACGGCTATAGAGTTTCCGCTTTGTCTATATGCATTATTATCGTTTACTACTATTTGAAAGTTTTCAAAGCCCATAAGTCTCAAACACTCGGCAGGAGTCAATTTTCTAGCGACCTTTTCTTCACCTTCATACGTGCCAATATAAATACGATTATCTCGACGCATTTCTTCTGTAGGTGTTTCCAATCTAAAATCGCCTGTCCAATTAAATTGTTGGTTAGCCGTTTGACATCCAATAATATCTCTATTGACTCTAGATCTTCCCTGATGTTTCTCTCTAGTGGTAACCCATTCAAAACCTTTTTGACCAAGATAATAGCTTAATGGTATGTTTTGATCCAAATAATTAACTGCTGTATGGTCTAACTCTACTTGAGGCGGCTCATTAAACTCATGAACATTACATTCTTGTGAAAAGCCAACTACAAAGACTCTTTCTCGATTTTGAGGCAAACCATAATCTTTAGAATTGAGAACAAAATCAAATATATCGTATTCTAGTTCGTGAAAAATCTCTTGAATTCTTTCCCATGTATGACCATTATCATGCGTTTTTAAGCCCGGAACATTTTCGTATATAAAAACCTTAGGCTTAATCTTTTTTATCAAATTTGCATAGAAGAAGAACAGTGTTCCGCGAGTATCTTCAAATCCTTGTTTTTTACCATATGTAGAAAAACTTTGGCACGGACTTCCTCCCACTAAAACATCCACAAGACCTTCGTATTGTTCGCCGTCAATAAATCTAACATCTTCATACCATCTGTCATCATCGATCTGATGATTTGCAAAATAAGATTCTTTAACAAAGTTCGGCTTGTTTGTGTTTCCATACAATTCTGCCACATATTGAAGACGTTCTTCATATGTCATGTTTTCTGTGGCTTCAATAATTTGATCATAGGTTTCTTCTAACTCTCGCTCGCCGTTGTCACAAGCGAATACAATCTCATAATCTTCATTTAATTGCCTTAAGGCTTCTTCGGGCGCACCGATTCCACTAAATACTGTTGCTAATCTTATCATATATAACTCTCTTTTAATTCAACTCTTATGTATTGATTGCACTTTTACCGCTTTTTACCCATTCATCTAATTCGGAAAGCTTAAATTTCCACAGCTTACCTATTTTTCGAGCAGGGATATCTGTTTTTTTGATCCAATTTCGAATGGTATCTTTGGTAACACCCAAATGTGATGCTGCCTCATCAATCCCAACCCAATTCTCAGAATAATTGTCCGCCATAATAACTCCTATGTAACGTACATTTTTAAAATATAAGCTATTATAACATATATATATCTTTTTTTCAAGTGTTTTGTATGATTTTGTAGTATTTTGTTGTATTTTGATTTGAAAGAGTGTATTCTCCTTCTTCATTGTTTACTGCATATCAATTTTTAATTTCTGACAGGTTCGCTTATCTTCCTTATAGCAAAATGCGACCATATCCATCATGCGTGTACTGACGACTTTGCGCCGACATAATGGAGATGATCGCGACGAGCTTTTTCTTTGGTACAATATAAGCGTAGCCCTATACTGAGCAAATCGGTATAGCCAGCTATGCTTATTTTTGTTATAATAAGAGAGCAATGGACTGACGGGCTTTTCTTTGAGCTTCGCGTTCGTTAG
>CAYWPS010000043.1:0-13926 GCA_964460165.1 uncultured Ruminococcus sp.
CCTGCGAGCGCCGCCGCAAGCGTTACAACTATGTATTCATATCCCATTCGTTTTCTCCATAATTTCTAAAAGCATTTCACTTCACTTCAGATAGATTCTCTCCCTCGGATAAATTGGAATTTGTTTATTTCAATTTGCGCAATTTAATTTTAGAAATTGCCCTCTTATATCTTGCAAGGTCACATTTCGCAAATGGCTTTCCATGTGCCGGATATATGATTTCTGCATCCGTAGAGATCAACTGCTCCCACGATTGTTCAAGGTCGATTACATTCTCGATCCAAATAATGAGTCGTTTTGCACTCGGCAGACCATTCATCGCTGCATCACCGCAGAAAATAATATCTTCTACTTTAAGGGATATGGAATCCGAGGTGTGTCCGGGTGTGAACAATATCTTTCCTTCGAGCAGGGTTTCAAGCTCGCTCTTGTTTTCTTTCGTAATTTCGATAAATCTGCTATTATAATGATCCTCTATCGGTGGAAAGCGATGTTCGGCTTTACCGACAAGCCCCATCAGCTTGCAAAATATCCAAGCGAGCAATGTGCTGCAACCGCCGTTAAACGAGTTCTGACCGCGCTTCAAGGTTGGCATAGCTTTGTCACTCATAATGACCCTCAAATCGGTATTCTTGCCAAGCAGTTCATTCAAAAAACCTGCGTGATCGTCATGAGCGTGAGTGAGGAAAACATACTTTATATCTGAAAGCTCAATGCCTTGCTTTTTCAACTTCTTCTCCACGCTCGCAAGACTATGCTCATAACCAGTATCTATCATTATGTATCCTGCCGAGGTTCGATACACATAGGTGTTCATTATTCGGTTTCCGGCATTATATATCATATTTGAACCTCCCTTTTATAAATACCATACTTCTGACGCCGGGACCTGCAGCGCAAGCTACGCGCCCCGCGTTTTCACATTGAAGGCGGCATTAATTACGGTAAAGCCTTTTTTAATCCGATCCTCCGCCGCCTTTGTTGCCGCCGAACTCGCATCCGCGATCATGCCCGTGTCCGTAATACCATCTGCCGTAACGGTATCCGTAGTGCGGCGGACAATTGGCGCAGTCGCCATCGCATCTGCCGCCGCAGCGCTTCCTTGTGCTTATCCCGCCGCGTCTGTTATCGCCGCTGTTATTACCGCCATTGCCAAACAGCAGTCCTGCTCCAAGAAGCATACCAAGGCATCCGCAACCCGTGTTATTTGAAGCCGGTCGAGGCGCTTCGTACTCCTCTTTCCCGTCTTTGCCTATCCGCTCCAGCTGGTCTTGAGTAAACTTGACACCGGACTCGACAGCTCGCTCGTAAAGAGCGTCGTTTCCGGCTTCATCAAAAATGCCGGCAAGCGCTTGCGCTACCTCATCATTCGTTCCAAAGGTGATGTTTCCCTCCCGGGCAAGCTTTGCGTAAAGCTCGGAGGGTATTTCTCCGTCGAGAGAATAAAAGTCATCCTGCGTAAGCTCAGCTCGGAGCTCCATGGCCTTGCGTACGAGCATGATCTTTACGCCCTCGCTTTCGATATCCACAACCGCGTTTACCAGCTCTTCGCCCGAATCTATATCCTCGAGAAGCGAGATGTACGATTTCAATTTTGAGTATGACAGTTTTGAATAATTATCGTAAAAATACGACCATTCCATCACAACAACAGCCTCCCGCCTTCATTCGTTATTTCGCCTAAACCAATTATACCATATTTTCATTGATCTTTCAATAGGTTTGTCTTATTGTTCCGCGTTATCGGGTGGTTTCTGAGAGCGTTTTTTCAAGGTTGCCCGTTCTGATACGGGATTATTTCGCCGGACTACAGCCTTAAAGCCTTCTGAAAGCGTCTCGAATCCGGAATCTCCGATCTGAAGCCGCGTTTGAGCTTCTTCAAATATCCTCTCTTTCTTCCAAATAAGCAGCTTGCGCAAAAGCCGCGCAAAATCAAGTTTTACATAATTGACATACAAAACTTACTGTGATAAAATATATATACTCTGTATGGCTCAGAGCAGACAAATACGACTATCCTCGGAGTAGATCAAATATGAAAGCTTCGCTAAAAAACTTCGGATTCCGCAGAAAAAGCGGAATTTTGATGCCTGTAAGCGCGCTGCCGTGCGCTTATGGAATAGGCTCCTTCGGCAAGAGCGCCTACGACTTCATTGACTTTCTTGAAGATACGGGCACAAAATGCTGGCAGGTGCTGCCCCTTAATCCCACGTCATACGGTGACAGCCCTTATCAGTCACCCGCATCGGTCGCGGGCAACCCATACTTTATCGACCTCGAGATACTATCAAAGAAGGGGCTTCTCACCCAGGATGAGCTCAAAAAGAATAAGCACGCCGCAAAGAGAGTCGACTACGGATGGCTCTTCAACACGAGATACGGTGTACTGAGACTTGCCCATTCCCGCTTCGTCGAGGGTAAGGAGGATAAATCTCCCGCTTACAAGTCTTACCTTAGAAAGAACGCGCATTGGCTCCGGGACTATTCGCTCTTTATGGCGCTCAAGGTGCGCTACGATTTCTGCGCCTGGACCGAGTGGGCAGACGAGCACAGGGATGTGTCCAAGGCGAGAGAGCGCCGTCAGGAGCTCGAGGACGAATGCTCCTTCTGGGAGTGGATACAGTTTGAATTCGACGCGCAGTGGCAAGCGCTTCTCTTATACGCTCACTCAAAGGGCATTATGGTTATCGGAGATATGCCCATCTACGTCGCGCACGACAGCATGGATGTATGGCAATCACCGGGACAGTTTCTTCTCGACGGCGAATACAACCCCACGGTCGTTGCCGGCTGTCCTCCCGACGGCTTTTCTCCGGACGGTCAGCTCTGGGGAAATCCCATATACAATTGGGAGCTGATGGAAAACGAGGGCTTCGGCTGGTGGATCAAGCGAGTCGGCGCCGCCTTCCGTCTGTACGACATTCTCCGCATCGATCATTTCCGCGGCTTCGCGGGTTATTACAACGTCCCCTATGGACACGAGACTGCTAAAGAGGGTAAATGGGACAGCGCGCCCGGCATACAGCTCTTCAGAACGATAAAGGCGGCGTTCCCAAAGGCGAAAATAATCGCGGAGGATCTCGGCTTCATCACCGAGGACGTCAGAGCGCTTCTCGATGACACCGGCTTTCCGGGAATGAAGATGCTCCAGTTCGCCTTTTTTGACGACGACAGCGAATACCTCCCACGTACGTACAAGAACGCGAACTGCGTTGCCTACCCCGGCTCACACGACTCCGACTGCGTAAAAACGTGGTGCAAGAATCTTACCGGGTCGGCGCTCCTGCGCTTCAATAGGGAGTGTCCGCGAAACAAGGCGCAAAGCCGCGCATACGACCTTATCGAGCTTTCCATGCGCAGCGCCGCCAATCTCACGGTGGTACCGATGCAGGATTATCTTGAGCTTACCAACGAGGAAGGAAGAATGAACACTCCCTCCGTGGCTGAAGGTAACTGGACCTGGCGCATAAGCCCCGGATACCGCACCGCAAGACTTACGGAAAAGGTAAAGGATATGACCGCCCGCACAAAGCGCTCCGAAATAAAAACGAGGTAGATCGCTGAGCATAGAGGTATGCGGCCATCGGTGCTTACGGTCAGACCCTCGCCGCCGCGTACGGCGGTATTAAGGGCGGCGCGGCGGGTATCGGTATACTCCGCGAGCGCATAACCGCCGGGGATAAGTCCATTGACGTAATAATAGGATAGGTCACAGCTTTAAAAAAACGAAAACGGCATTTTCACATTATTGAATACGTGAAGATGCCGTTTTTTATTTACAGTTTCCTCGTTTGTGTTGCTTTTTTTACACTAATATGGTAAAATATAAGAAATCCTATATCGAAACTATAATTTCTTTAATTTCAGGAGCTAAAATGATCGAACTCAAAAGGCTTAGAAAGGTATACGGCAGTCAAAGCGGAACGGAGTGCGTCGCAATCAATGACATCGACCTTCAGCTTCCCGACACGGGTCTCATCTTTATTATCGGCAAGAGCGGAAGCGGCAAATCAACCCTTCTTAATCTTCTCGGCGGGTTGGACACCGTAACGGACGGCGAAATCGTTGCCGACGGTAACTCGCTCTCATCATTCACATCCGAGGACTTTGATAATTACCGCAGCTCATACATAGGCTTTATCTTCCAGCATTATTATCTTATTGAGGAGCTGACGATAGCTCAAAACATCGAGCTTGCAATGAACATCGTTGGCAAGAGCGATAAAGCGGAGGTAATGGAGCTGCTCGAAAAAGTAGGACTGAGCGGCGTCGAAAACAGATACCCCAGGGAGCTCTCCGGAGGTCAACAGCAGAGAGTCGCGATAGCCCGCGCCCTCGCCAAAGGCCCTAAGCTTATCCTCGGCGACGAGCTTACAGGCAATCTTGATCACAAGACCTCGGTTGACATACTCGGTCTGCTCAAGGAAATATCCAGGGAAAGACTGGTGGTCGTTGTATCTCACAACCTCGACGAAGCAGACATGTTCGCCGATAGGATCATAGAGCTCCATGACGGAAAGATCTCAAGAGATAGAATAAGGGTGAAAAGCGAGCAGAAGAAATTTCTGATAAAAGAGGGCACGGCGTACCTTCCTTATTTCCGCGATCTTAAGGAGGATGAGCTGAGGCTCCTTGAGCTCGGATTAAAAAACGGAGAGATCAGTGACATAGTTCAGCTTGATGACGGTTTTGCTCAAACCCTTCAAAATGTAAACTCTGATAGACAAATAGCACTTGAAAACAAA
This sequence comes from uncultured Ruminococcus sp., assembly GCA_964460165.1. GTDB lineage: Bacteria > Bacillota > Clostridia > Oscillospirales > CAG-272 > UBA1740. The sequence continues at coordinate 4,746 of CAYWPS010000043.1, forward strand.
GAATTTTTCAAAAAAGCAAAAAGAAAATACGCGGGAATATACGTCAAAAAAGGGCTCGTTACGAAGCTCGCAACCGTAATTATAGTTACCCTTATGCTACTTTGCGCCTCGGTGTTTTCCACGATGCACAAGATACGCTACAGCGACGTAAAATACGACAGTACACAAGCCTTTGTGCCGCTTAACAAGGTCTCGCTGGAGGCGTCGGAGGCAGCCTTGTTCAACTCATATCTGTACGCGGTAACGGAGGAGGATCATTCGATCGCCAGGGAAACGCTTGGCGGCGAGGTATACGAGCTTACCAACGTCACCCTGCTCACGACGCAGACCGCAAGCAATAACACGGGCGCGCTGCATCAATTCGATATGAATAAAAACGTAAACGAATTTTACTTAAGGGAAACCTACGGAACTCTTATTTGCGACGTTGATTTTCTTATCGGAGAATACGGCGTTAACGGCGAGCTGATCCTTCTTGCCGGCGATATAAGCACCGACGGCACCAAGCTCACGGTTACGGACTACGTCGCAGACTCGCTGATATACTTCTCTAACGGCAAGTACGGCACGTACGAAGAAATAATCGAGGGAGAAAGTAAAATAGGCGCGGTAATCGCGACCGGCTACAAGGAGAGATACGCTTCGATCATCTCGCGGTACAGCCGGAGCATGACCGATGAAGGACTCAACGCGCTCTATAAAGAAATCTCCGATACCGAGCTGCACCGCAGCTTCCGGAGCGAGATCCTATACACCCTCGGCATTACGTATAGCTTCAACCCGTGCTTCAAGGCAGATTATCGCAGCGAATACATGAAGGGAAAATTCACGGCGCGCCGTATGACCATTGCCAAGGACGGCGCTGAATACCCGAGCGATACCACGGAATCATTCGTGATCACACCGGATTACTTTCCCGAGGAATCCTACGGATCTTCCGGATATATATATCTTGAAAAGGGCGAGATAGAGATACCGTACGGCACGTATAACAATCTGTTCGGCACGAGCTACTCTGCCTTGAACTACGACACCTTCACACCTCACGACGTCACAGTGCGAATATACGACAGACCGCAAAGCGAGGACAGGATTCTCTTATTTGAAAAGACCTATACAGTCGTAGGATTACGCGCGTCCGCGATAGAAATGCACGAGGAGGACTTCCTTGAGCTGAGAGATTACAGCGTGACCACGTTCGGTCTGTACCTCGAGAACAACGAAAATCTTGAGCAGACCGTCGCCGCTCTGGCGGATCGCGAAATGGCGCCTAAGACCATAGCCTCCGCGTCCATCACGGGAATCAATAAAATAATGGCGGTATTTATACCGCTGTTAAAGCTGATAGGCGGCGGACTCTACGCATTCATTATAATTTATCTTATCAACTACTCCGGCTCCAACGTAAAGAGTAATTATTTCAGAATAGGAGTCATGCGCTCGTTCGGAGCGAAGAGCGCTGACGTAGGCGTTATATTCATCACCGGAGTCGTGCTGACCGGAGCTGCCATTGTCATTCTGAATCTGCTTCTCGAGCCCGTGATGGTAGGTCTTTACAACAGATTGCTCGTGGAATCCTTCTCCGTCATACTCAATACCTACGCATACGATATAACGGTTGTAGACAGGTCCATGCTCACCTCCGTGTTCAACTCGTTGCTTATCATAGCCATCACCTCTATATCCGCGTGGCTCTCGCTTGCAACGCTGAAAAAGCTCAAGCCTATCGAGATTATCAGAGTAAAGGAGAACGGAGGTGAAATATCATGATTAGTGTCAAAAATCTAACTAAAGTTTACAAAACCAAGGGTAAAAAGATAACGGCGCTCAAGGACGTGAGCTTCACCTTACCTGACAGCGGGATGGTATTCATCGTTGGAAAGAGCGGCTCAGGCAAGTCCACGCTGCTCAACATGATATCCGGTCTTGACTCCTTCACCTCAGGGCAGATCATCGCGGGCGGCAACTCCGTATCGCGCATGACACAGAGCCGGCGCGAAAGATATCTCAGCTCGTACGTCGGATATATTTTCCAGGATTACAGACTTATCGAGGACTTCACCGCCGAGCAAAATGTTGAGCTGGCGATAGACATCTCGGGCACCGGCGGCTCCGCCCTGAAGCATCTATGCGACGTAGGGCTCGAGGGGTACGGAAAAAGATATCCCAAGGAGCTCTCCGGCGGTCAGAAGCAAAGGGTTGCAATAGCCAGGGCGCTTGCGAAAAAGCCTAAGGTCATCCTTGCAGACGAGCCCACGGGAAACCTCGATAACGTCACCACAAGGGAAATACTAGGTCTCCTTAAGGAGATATCAAAAACCACCCTCGTGCTCATAGTATCGCACAATCTTCGCGACGCGGACGAGTACGCCGACAGAATAATCGAGCTCTCCGACGGCAGTATAATCAAGGATGAGAGCCGCGTGGCTAACTACGAGAACAGCTTCTCCGTCAAGGAAGGCGTCATTACCCTGCCGCACCACAAGGATCTTACCGCGGATGAGATAAGCAGCCTGCTTGATGCCGGCAAGGATTCGCGCGGTATAGCTCAGAACACCGGCGGCTTCCTACCGACCGAGCAGCCCGGCGAAAGCAACAAGAGCACCAGACTTTATAACCGAGGTATGTCGCGTCAAAACCTCGTAAAAATATTTGCCGTATTCTTCAAGAGACGTATCGGGTCAAAGCTGACTGCCGTTCTGCTTGCCGCGGTAATACTCTCGGTCTACTACGTAATACAGGCGATCACTCTCTATAACACCAACACCGCAATTCTCAATACACTTATCAACACCGACTCGTACGGAGTTATAGTTCAGGGCTCTCATTTAAGCGAGCCCGGCAATAAGCTGATAGGGCATTTGCCGGAGGAAAAGCTGGACAAGCTGGACGATGCGTACGACGGTAGCATCTACAAACTCTATACGGAATACGTATTCTGCTATGATAAAATAACGAGTGAAACCTACGTTACAAGCTCTAAAAACCTTGAGGGATTCTACAATATCATGACCTACGGGGTACTTAACACCACCGAGGAATACGCTGAGAAGGTGCTCGGCGTTGATAAGCTCGAGGTTCTGGCGGGCGACCTTTACATGACCGGCTACGGACACGTCATAACAGACTACGTCGCAGACAGCATCATCATGCACTCCATGGGTAAATACCGTACCTACGACGAGATCATAGGCGAGCATTATACGAACGGAAAGACGGCATACATAAACGCGGTCGTCAACACGAATTACGAGGAGGAGCACTCCTGGATCAAGGATACCATCCTCAGCTTTACCACCGATTCAAGCATCAACAGTCTTGCCTCGGATCAGAGATACATCGACTTTATATCCGATATGACCGAAAGATACGGCATCACCTATAATTTCAGCCAAACCTTTGAGTCTGATATCATCGAATACTACAACACCTATACCCTAACGAAATTCAGCGCCGTCGTAACGAACGGAAAAACGTCCTCCGACAAGAAGGAGCTTGCGCTGTTACGCCTATCCACCGATAACTACGGCGTCGGTTACGGAGAGATGGCAATGGGCGCGGAGTTGTACGAGGATCTGTTCGGCGTAGAGCTCAGCGAGGAGGATATCGAGAGCTTCAAGCCTACGGCGATAACCCTCTCACAATATGAAAGCAACGGTGTAAACAAGATTGCTGTATCGAAGACCGTCACCTTAACAACGCTTATACCCGACTACAGCTATATGATCGTAAACGATGAGACCTTCAGCGACATGATCGATCTTGACGTTTACGCGTACTCGGTGTATCTCGACGATCCCGCCAAAGCGGAGGACGCCGTTAAGGTGGTTGAGAAGGAGAAGCTGGAGATCTATTCCGGACACGTAAACGGTGTCAACTATGTTGAACGGTGCGTAGAGGTTTTCGGAAAGTTCTTAGAGATAACCATGATACTCGTCCTCATCGCCGCCGCGATATTCCTTGTAAAGTTCGGAATCAAGAGCATACGCTCTAACATTTACGAGATAGGCGTCATCAAGGCGATGGGCGGAATACGCAGCGATATCAGCAAAATATTCATTTCTCAAAGTCTTCTCATGGGAGTGGGAATTCTGATAATCACCTATATCGGCATGCACATCGGAGCATTGGTCGCTGACATGATATTCGTCGCATCGCTCGAAGCCGTAACGGGCGTCAATCTGTACGGAATCAGAACCGTTGACTTCTATCCGAGCGTCGCCCTCATAGATATCGCCGTATCCATTCTCGTTATCGTTATCTCGGCAATACTGTCGACGAAAGCGATAGACAAGCTGAATCTTATCTCCATACTCAAGGCAAAGGAGTAATTTCAAGCCTTTTCAATGTCTTACGGCGCGAGATGACCATTTTACGCGAGGTATTCTATGAAGAAAGCCCGAATAATTATCATAACGCTGATCGTTTCGGCAATTACCGTAACAAATCTTTTTCTTATATTCCGCAGTCTGTTTACCGCGCCGGATAAAAATACCGGCATGATGAGAGACGAAGCAGTATGCGATAACGCCGAGGATAACAGCGAGAGAAGCGAAGATGATGATAACGGCGTCATAACCGCAAAGCTCGCGTTCGCGGAAATGACCGACATCCACAGCATAAGATACACTCTGACCTCTCCTTTCGCGGTCACAAGCACAGACGGGCTAAGCGTGCGCGAGAGCGGGAACGAGCTCACCGTGCTCAGCGTAACCGATATAGACAGCGAGACGCTCACGGCTACCGTCACGGTGGATGAGCCTCTCGATATATCCAAGATCTACACGCTGAAAATAGATGGCTGCGGTGAAAAAACGGTAATACCGACCGAGATATTTGACAGCGCGTACTTTATAGAAAATTACACATACGGCGGCGATCTCGGAGCTGCCGTGAGCGGCGAAGCTACCGTCTTCAAGGTATGGGCACCGACGGCATCGAGCGTCCTTCTCAACCTCTTTGTCGACGCTGACTCCGATGCGTATAGATCGGTAGAAATGCTTAAAACAGAGCGAGGCGTGTGGAGTTATACGGAAAATTGCCCTCACGGGACTTATTATAGCTACACGGTGACCACCGCTGTCGGAACGAGCGAGACCTCAGACCCTTACGCAAAGGCAAGCTCGCCCGACGGTAAGCGCAGCATAGCCATTGATCCGGCATCCGCAAGCCCGGCGGATTGGAACGCGGAATTCAGCACGGGTATAGGCTCATATTCGGATGCTGTCATATGGGCGGTGGGGATCGATGAGTTCTCAAGCGGTCTTACCTCGTCGGAGTACAAGGGCAAATATCTCGCCTTTACCGAGTCGGGCCTCACGAACGAGCGCGGCGTGCCCGCGGGCGTCGACCATTTGGTAAGCCTCGGAATTACTCACGTCGAGCTATCGGGCGTTTTCGGCAGTAACTATACCAACGCCGGTTTTGCCGTACCAAGCAGTGCCTATGCAACGGATCCGCACGGCGCGATGTCGGCGATCAGCGAGCTCAAGCAGATGATACGGGCTCTGCACGGCGCCGGTATCGGAGTTGCGGTAAAGGTTGCGTATGACCCTTGCGATAGCGGAGACTCAAGCCTTGACAGCATCGTCCCGTATTATTATGCAAGCGATAATTCCTCCGCCAGATATATGTGCGTAAAGCTTATAACCGACTCCGTAAAATACATTGCGACGGAATACGGCCTTGACGGCTTCTGCTTCGAGCTGATGGGACGGTACGCTCCCGAGACCGCGCGAAAGATCGAGGAGGCAATACATACCGTAAATCCCGAGGCTATCATCTACGGCTGCGCTCCCTGCGCCGATTCGTCAGATGGCGCAAGCTCCGAGGCTGATCAATCGAGCGTAGGAGGAATAAGCCCCACGGGCAGCTCCATAGGCAGTATCGCGGTGCTTAACAGCTTCATGCGCGACGCTCTTGTCGGCGATACGTCAGCAAGCCTCAAGCCTTACGTAAGCGGAAATTCCGACGTGTTAAACAGCGTGATCTCCGGTATGAAGGGCGTAACGGGCGCGAATTCCGGTTGGAGTGCCGAAAACGCCATGGCGGTCAATTATATGTCCTCCGATAGCGGTGCCACCGCGTGGGACTGCCTTGTGTCATCCTGCTCCGACAGCACGGCTGAGGAAAGGCTCGCTATGTACCGCCTCGCCGCCTCTCTGCTTATGACCTCGAAGGGTATGATACGCATCCGGGCAGGCGAGGAGATGATGAGAGCCGGCGGATCGGGCATCGTTGAGTGGGAAACGCTTACGGAAGGATCTCGCGAATATAAAATGCTTCAGCTTTACCGCGGATTGATAAAGATCAGAAATGACGTCGATGCGTTCACCTCTCCGGACTCCGTGATGACGGCTAAAACAGGCACGGGCGGAAGGTGCGTCATGACGCTGACGGACGGCGGGAAAAAAGTCATGATCATTTCCAATCCTACCGACGGATCCATGGACTATGACCTCTTTGGCGAGTGGTATATGATATCCGACGGAGAGCTTATCTCACAGGTCTTTTCATCACCTTGTGATACCGGAATCAGCATCCCGGCATACAGCGCCGTTATTCTCGCAAACGCAGATGCTTTGGCATCATAAGAGCTTTTATAAAGCACAAGCAGAAACGAAAACAGCCGACGCTCTTAGCGGAGAATTCAAAAAGCCCGCTAAGAGCGTCAGCTGATGTGTCGGTTGCGTTTGCGCAGGTATCCGCCTTTATTCGTTTTCATGACGGGCGGATACGGCGCGTCAGAGCTCTCGCTTTTGTGCAAATTGTTGAATTTTCGTTTTTAAAACCCCTTTTTTTATTCACTCTAAATCTATTAAAAATTCGTTGACTTTTGCGGCTGAATAATATATAATATAGTTAGTTTTGGTGTTTGAGGCAGTGCCACGGACTCAAGCTTATCCCGTGACTGACGGATATTCGCGGATTTAACCACGGTGCCACGGTGATACTAATACTAATGCCGACCGTCTGGGCGCACTACTCTTTACTTGGGTAAGTGCGCCTTTTTTGCATTTTTGGCTGCGGCTTGGGCAAATTCAAGAGTTATTATTTTCGGAGGCGCGCACGCGCCGGAAGGGAGATCTATATGAAAAAGGTGGGAATCGTTATGGGAAGCGCAAGCGACATGCCTGTGGTAAAAAAGGCGATAGATATGCTCGTCTCATTGGACATTCCGTACGAGGTACACGTTTACTCCGCGCACAGAACGCCTGATGAGGCGAGTGATTTTTCGTCCTCCGCAAAGGAGCGGGGCTTCGGCGTGCTTATCGCGGCGGCGGGAATGGCGGCGCATTTAGCGGGAGTAGTAGCGTCGAGAACTACCCTGCCCGTTATCGGCATCCCCTGCAGATCCTCAAATCTTGACGGACTCGACGCGCTTCTGGCAACCGTGCAGATGCCCACGGGTATCCCCGTAGCAACGGTGGCTATCGACGGAGCGGCAAACGCGGCTCTGCTCGCGGCACAGATCCTCGCCCTGTCGGATGAAGGTCTTGCCGGAAAGCTCGAGGACAAGCGCAAGTCGGACACGGCTGCCGTGCTTGCGAAAAACGCGGAAATAGAATCACAATTTAACGTTTAACATAAAACACGAACTGCGAAAGGAAAAGAAAAAATGGAACTCGTTTACACAGGAAAGACAAAGAACGTTTACGCTCTCGATAACGGAAATTATCTCCTTAAGTTCAAGGATGACTGCACCGGCAAGGACGGTGTGTTCGATCCCGGCGAAAACTCGGTAGGTCTCACCATCGACGGTGTCGGCGACGTGAACCTCCGTATGTCCATACACTTCTTTGAAAAGGTGAACGCGGCGGGCATCAAGACCCATTACGTCAGCGCGGATCTTTCCGACACTACGATGGAGGTCCTCCCGGCAAAGCCCTTCGGCAAAGGACTTGAGGTTATCTGCCGTCACAAGGCAGTTGGCAGCTTCTACCGCCGTTACAGCGACTACATCGAGGAGGGCGCGGATCTTCCCGCTTACGTTGAGACCACCTTCAAGAACGATGAAAAGGGCGATCCGCTCGTAACCAAGGACGGACTTGTCGATCTCGGTGTAATGACCGCGAAGCAGTACGACGATATTAAGCTTATGACTCAGAAGATCACGCAGATCGTAGCTGACGACCTTAAGGAAAAGGGGCTCATCCTTTACGATATCAAGTTCGAGTTCGGTTATGACAAGAACGGTGAGGTAATGCTTATCGACGAGATCTCCTCGGGCAATATGCGTGCCTACAAGGACGGCAAGTACGTCGATCCCCTCACCCTCTCTAAGCTCTTCTTCGCATGATCCCATAATAACAACACGATAGGTCTTCCTATAACATCGACCGAAAGAACAAGAAAGCGAGATACTAATGGGCGGATTTTTTGGAGCGTGCCGTAAATCAGACGCGATATCTGACGTATTCTTCGGCACCGACTATCACTCTCACCTCGGAACGAAGCGCGCGGGCATGGCGGCTTACAGCAAAACAGAAGGGCTGCAAAGAGTCATACATAACATTGAGAACTCCCCCTTCAGAACAAAGTTTGACCACGTATTTGAAGAAATGAGCGGCAATAGCGCAATAGGATGCATAAGCGACTACGCGCCTCAGCCGCTGCTTATACACTCAAGACTCGGCACGTACGCCATCTGTATCGTCGGCGTAGTCAACAACACGGACGAGCTTGTGAAAAAGTACGTCGCGTCGGGAGCGGGACAGTTTGACGCTATGACGGGCGGCGCTATAAACACTACGGAGCTTACCTCAGCGCTGATAAATCAGAAGGACAGCTTCGTAGAGGGTATCCGGTACGCGCAGGAGCAAATAGACGGCACTGCCGCAATACTCATACTCAAGGATAACGGTCACATCATCGCAGCGAGAGACAAGGTGGGCAGGCTTCCCCTGATAATAGGGAAAAGCAGCGATGGTTACTGCGCCACGCTCGAGCCGTTTGCGGCAACAAAGCTCGATTATGCACCCGTATGTGAGCTTCGCGCCGGAGAGATAGTGGAGATCAGCGCCGATAGCTTCGCAGTATTGCACGAAGGCGCGAAAAGCATGAAGATCTGCTCGTTCCTCTGGAGCTATTACGGATATCCCACCTCAACCTACGAGGGTAAGAACGTAGAGGTGATGCGTTACCGCAACGGAGCTATAATGGCAGAAAACGACGCGGCGGC
>CAYWPS010000044.1:0-13761 GCA_964460165.1 uncultured Ruminococcus sp.
TTTCGGGAGGAGCAAGCCCCTCCCCTACCGTTTGTGCGTTCTTCATTCCATAATTCCGCATTTCGCATTTTGCATTTTTTTTGCGGGAGGAGCAAGCCCCTCCCCTACGGTTTTGCATTTTCGGGAGGAGGAAGCCCCTCCCCTACGGATTTTACATTCAAAAAAAGAGCCCGCGCGGATGCGCGGGCTCTTACCCTTACGGGTTATGGCTTGATTTTGCTGTTATTTTTCAGACTCGGCAATAACTTCCGTGAAGCTCCACTCAGAGTTGGATACGTAACCCATACCAACGTTATCAAGCTTATAACCGCTGCCTGAAGCGGTGGAAGTACCCAAGAAGGAAATACCGTTGATCTTACCGGAGGTTATCGTCATTGCCGTGGTCGCGGAGCCGTAATACACGCCATCGATGTAGTAGTAAAGGGTTATCTTGCCCTCAACCGTAAGATCAATGCCGATCATGACGTCCATCCAACCGGTCCACTTATCACTGGTGGTCTTGGTGAGCAAGTTGCCGCCCAAGCCCCTAACGGTAACGGAGTTTCCGTTGGGCGCGTCTATAACGAATAAGTTTTGCATACAACCATTTGACCAGAAGTTCGAGGATCTGAGACCTGTATCGATAAGATAAAGGCTAAGTCCGCTCGTAGTATAAGCGTTAACCGAGAAGCTTACGATACCGATCGCCTTATTCTCGTTGGACAGGCCGTCAATTTTACTGTTGACGGTTACGCTGTCTCCGGGCATCCAGACCCACGCCTTGCCCGACGTAGAGTTATTGTCGTGGATGAATTCATACTGTCCTTCGGAATTGATAACGCCCGCGGCGCTTCCGTTATATACACTGGACTCATCCAGCATTTTGAAGTTACTGAAGGTGGTGTCGCTTCCGTCGAAGTAGTAGTTCTTATCAAACTCGTAGCCCCGGTCACAGAACGTACATGAGTACGAGAGTACCGAGCCAACGGCGTCATAGCTAACAGCTATATCGTGAGCAGTAGGCTGGAACTCAGTCTCACCGCACCACTTACAGAGCTGTACCTCGGTTGTCGCGCACGTCGCCGTAATCGGCTCGCAGGGCAGCGACTTGCCGAACTGCTCGCCGCAGATCACGCATGAAATTACAGACTGGCAGGTAGTGGGAGCCGCACCGACGTGATTGGTGCCTACTTCGCCGTAGTATTCTCCGCAGCGTGAGCAGTTAGCCTGTGTAACACAGGTCGCTACGCCGCCCACGTGACCGAGAGGCTCGCCGTAGCCATTTTTGCATATTCCGCAGACAGCCTGAGCGGTACAGGTCGCTTTGGTTTCAACAGTATGAGGAAGTAACTCGCCGTACTCCGTATTACAGATCGCGCCGTTAACGATACGGGTACACTTGGCAAGCTGCTCACATGTAGCCGTGCCACCCTCATGACCGAGAGCGGGAGACATCTCGCTGCTGCACACGCCACACTTTGAAGGACTCGTACAGGTAGCTTCAGTAATGTCTTTATGCTCGCCGGTCGCCTTTACAACGTCCTTGATAAATACGCGCTTACAAGTGGAGCAGGTAACGGTAGTGTAACCGTTTTTCACGCACGTAGCCGCGGTCTCGACCTCCTTCGCACCCTGGTGGGCACAGTTATCAAACTTCCACTGACCGCCAACGACGTCGTCGCCGGAAACGGTGGTGTAGCCGAAGCCTATGTTATCAAGCTTGATACCGCTGCCAGCAGAAGTGCTGTAGCCGGAAATGTACGCGCAGGTAATTCTGTTGTCGGTGGTGGTAAGCGCCTTGCTGTAAGCGTCCTTGAAGACACCGTTGACGTAATAGTAAAGGGTTACCTGATCTGTATTGGGGTCAAGCTGGATTCCGATGACGATATTGATCCAATCGCTGAATCTATCCGCAACGGCAGCCGAGCTGTCGTAAGAAACAGTAAGGAGCGTGCCGGGCCAACCGGAGATCTTGATCGTGTTAGAGGCGCTCACGTGCTCGATAGTCAAAATGTTACCTGCGAGCGCAGCATCCTCTTTCCAACCGGTTGTATATCCGTCAACAAGCCTTACATTGATCGTATTATCCGCATTATTGGATTTACCGTCAATATAAGTGCTGATATCAAAGGAGAGGAAGCCGACGGCGTTTTTCTGTGCGTTGAAGTCAGAGAAGCCTTGGTAACGTGAGCCGGGAATCCACGCCTGCATCTGAGAGTTGTTGCCGGTCAAGTTTATAAGCTCGTAATGACCGTCAACAATAGCGGGCTTAGCATCAGTAGAAGAGCTATCAACCGAGTAGTTTTTACTGTTGTCTCCTGCGCCCGCGATGCCCGTATGGCTAGTACCGTCAAGGAAGAAGCCGCCCGCCATCGTGTAGGATGTGTTACAAAAAGCACATCTGTAAGAAAGCGTGGAGCCCGAGTATACGGCTACTACGTTATGATTGGTCGAAAGCGCCTGCTGACATACCTCGCAGGAAGAACCTGTCTGGCACGTCGGCTTTGTGGGAGTGTGAGAACCAAGGTCACCGTACTCCGTATCACAGGTCGCGCCGGTCGCGGCGTCAACGACACGGGTACACTTAGCAAGCTCCTTACAGTTAGCCTCGCCGCCAACGTGACCGAGAGGCTCGCCGTAGCTCGTTTCGCATATCTCACAGACAGCCTGCACGGTACAGGTAGCAGTGCCGCCCTTGTGGTTATCGGAATTATAGTCGCCGTACGACTCACCGCAGAGGTCGCAAACTGCCTTTTCCTCACAGTAAGCAGTGCCGCCCTTGTGGTTATCGGAATTATAGTCGCCGTACGACTCACCGCAGAGGTCGCAAACTGCCTTTTCCTCACAGTAAGCAGTGCCGCCCTTGTGGTTATCGGAATTATAGTCGCCGTACGACTCACCGCAGAGGATCGGGTTTCCGTCAGAATCTGTGTCGATCACATTCGTACAGACTGCCAGCTCATTACAGGTAGCAGTGCCGCCGGCGTGTCCGTACGCCTTTATATATTCCTCGCCGCAGGTCGCGCCCGTCGCGGTGTCAAGAACACGGGTACAAACAGCCGCCTGGGTACATGTAGCCTTACCACCCTCGTGACCGAGAGGCTCGCCGTACTCACCGCAAACGCTGCATACGCCCTTTTCGGTACAGGTAGGCGCGTTAGTTGTTTGATGGGCAAGCATCCTGCCGTATTCCTCGTTGCAACGCTCACATACAGCCTTTTGGGTACAGGTAGCGGTGCCGCCGGTGTGATTGTACACATTGAAATCGCCGTATTCCTCGTTGCAACGGGTACACTTCTTCTTTTCCGTACAGGTAGCGGTGCCGCCGGTGTGAAGATTGGAATTATACCCGCCGTATTCCTGTGCGCATATCCTACATACTGCCTTTTCCGTACAGTTAGCAGTACCGCCGTAGCAGTCACCGCCCTTTTTAAAGGTAGCGCCGCAGCCTTCTCTGGTACATACCGCATCGGGAGCGTTGCCGCAAGTCTCTGCCTCCTCGTTGATATGTCCGAGAGGATCTATATATTTTACACCGCAAAGGATGGGCTTATCATCGTCGCCTATACCGACGACGCGGGTACACGAGCCCGCCTCGGTACAGGTAGCAACACCGCCGTCGTGTCCAAGCGGGCTGCCGTATTCCTGCTCGCAGACCTTACATACCGCCTTAGTCAGGCAGGTAGCCGCAACATCCTCGGTATGCGCTTTGTAAGCGCCGTAAGAGGTGTCACAAACCGTTCCGTTCTCATCGACTACGCGAGTACACTTGGCAAGCTCGGTACAGGTAGCCGTTCCGCCGGAATGGCCGAGCGCGGCAACGAACTTAGCCTTGCGCGTGCCGGCGCAGACCGTACATGACTGGATAGTGTATCCGCCCGCGGTGCACGTGGGCTCCACTGCAGCGGTATCCGCCCATACGTGATCGTGCGCGCCGTCGAAGCTCCATACGCCCGCGACGGTATAGCCGAAGTCGATATCGTCTATCATCATACCGCTGCCCATAGGCAAGGAGTTGCCGGAGATGTAGAAGCACCTAATACCGTTGTTAGCGGTGGTAAGCTCTCTTGACGCGCTTCCCTTATACTCGCCGTTCACGTAGTAGTGAAGGAATATCTGATCCGTTTCGGGATCAAGCACGATACCGATATATACGTCGAACCAGCCGGTGTACATATCCTCAACGGAGGCGTCATTGGTAACGACCTTCTCATCAAGGAGCCGGATATCATCCCAGCCCAAGACCCTGATGACATTCTTGGTCGAGATGATCTCGCCCTCGTCATCAAGTTCGTTTTCCTCGCTGACGGCGGCAATTGTGAAGATGTTGTCCATTATGGTGCCGGTTGCAGTCCAGCCGTCACCCTCAACCAATCTGATCGACAAAGCGTCGTGCATATAAGCGTTCATCCTGAAGGACAGGAAGCCGACTGCGGAATTAGCAGAGGTGAAGCCGCTGAAGCCCGCACGGTTACCGGGTATCCAGAGCTGGATCTGAGGAGCCATGAGACTACCGGGACTGTCGGGATTCTCGATAGCATCTCTGACACGGATGAGCTCGTAGTATTTATTGCCGTTCTTGTCCTGCGCGATAACGGGATAGTGCGTGCCGGTCTGGGTCTCGTAGCCACGGTCGGAGTTAGTGACGGGAGACATATTGTCATTGCTGCTTCCGTCAAGTATGACGCGCTCGGAGATAGGCTTGAAGGATACGGAGCATCCCGTACAAATGTACTGGTATACGCCGAGGACATCCGTCCTGCGAGTCAGAGTGTGCGATGCCTTCTCTCCGTCGGGGTCGAGCACGCCGCAGGTCGTACAGTAGGACGCCGCGTTACAGGTCGCCTCGGTATAATCGTGACCGAAAGCCTCTCCGCCTTCCTTAAGCTCGCCGCAGCGTACGCAGCAGGCGGGCTCGGTACAGGTCGCTTCGGTATAGCTGTGGCCGACCTTCTTAACCTCTGTCTGAGAACAGCCGGATCTGTTACAAGCAGCTTCATCAACACAACGGATTATGCTGCCGATCTCGAAGGAAAGGAGGTCGGAGGATATCTCATTCTGTGTTAACTCGTCGCTGTAAAGAGTTATAACACCGTTCACATAGGTGTACCAGGCAGATATCAGATCACCGTTACTTACGTAGACTTCGAGCTGACCGTAGGTGTCATTCACTCTCGTGACCACGACCCACGTATCGTCAGCGGCTTTGTAGAATCCGGGCTCGTTACCCGCAAGGTCGGGAGAGGTCGGGCTGGTATCGGTGATGGTAAGTGCGTATTCAACGCCGTTATAGTGCATAACGGTCAAGCCCTGACGGTACTGGTGACCGAGAGCGGGTATAGCAGAGGTAACCTTACTGCCGCATTCGTTGGCGGCGTAATACACGGTAACAGAATAATCAGAGGGATGCTTGAAGGTCACGTCAGAAGTTCCGACGATCACGTCGAAGGTTACGAAGGCGTCCTCATCGCTCGCGGTGTAAACACCCGGGATGCCGTACCCTAACTTGGTAAGAGTATACTCAACGCCGCCGTATATCATGTACGTAAGCCTGCCGTCTTCGCCACCGAAGAACAGGTCGTAGGACTTCGCGATCGCCGTCGTATGATCTTGATCGGCAAAAAGGCTGAGGGTTACGCAGGAGCAAATGCGGTACTGAGATCCCTTGGTCTCGCACGAGGCAGGCGTCTCAACGATCCAGCTGCCGTACTTGTGATCAAGCTTATTTACAACAGGATTGAACTCCACGCCGTCCTGACCGTAGGAGGTAAGGAGCTTACCACATTCCGACTCGGTTCCGTTAGCGTCCACAAGCACGCGCACGCACTTGTAATGGTTCTTGAGACCGGTCTCGCCGCAAGTCGCGGGATATCCCACGATAAGATCGTTCTCGTCGACAACGCCGTCGCCATTGCTGTCAAGGTCATGGCCAAGAGCGGAGATGATCTGATCCTCGAAGACCTCCCTGCAAAGCTCGCAAGCGTAATATTTTCTACCGTTAGCGGTACAGGTAGGCGCTACGTCGCTTCTTACTATGTACGATATTCCGTCGATCTCGTGGTTGAGAGCCTCGCCGACGGTATCCTTACATAAGTTACAGGTCTTGGGAGTGCTACAGGTAGCAGCCGCCCAATCGTGAGCGACTATGTTTTCCTCATCGACCGTCTGACAGCGCGTGCAGACGAGGTACTTACAGGTGGCGAGATCCTTCTCGACATCATCAGCCGTAGGATCCGCCGGCAGCTCGTACCTGGTTTCCTTCCACTTGTGACCGAGGGGGTCGCCCCAGGTCTGACTGCAAACCGAACAGTACTTAGGGGTATCACAATCAGCATCAACCAGCTCGTGATTGATGGTCGTGCCCTGTTTTTCACCGCAAAGCGTACAAGTCTTGGGCGTAGAGCAGGTAGCATCCGCCCACTCGTGTATACAGTCGCCGTTGATCTTAGCGACCCATACCTCAAGCTTTCCGGTTGCGGCAGCAACAGTTACGCCCGTAGCAGCAATAGCAAGCACAAGTATGATCGATATGATCGCAAAGCGCTTACCGTCTGCTATGCGGAGCAGTCTGTCTAATCTCGGCAAAGAAAACTTCATTTTGTTTTTCTCCTTCTGTTATATCTTATTCATATTTATTTAAAATAAAGTATCTCGTCTAGTATTATAACACAAATTCTCACGAAGTTCTATACATTTTCGCCACTTTTTTGAAGTTCATAAGTTATGTATAGAAATGCGCGCGTTTTTTTATGCAAAATGACCTCAGGAGCATTTCGCATTTTCGGGAGGAGCAAGCCCCTCCCCTACGGATCGTGCGTAGCCGCTTCCTAATTTTCAATTTTCAATTCATTTCGCGCTTGCGGCGCTGCCGCGCAAAAAGAGAGAGCGGATCGGACGATAGCCGAACGGAACGCTCTCTCTTTTTTGTGTTGTTTTTCTGTATTAGGTTTTTGCAGCGTAGTTATCGTTTATTTTGCTCACTTTGGTTTACATTTTGCCATTTATGCCGTGATTCAAGCGTCGGTATCGCCATCCGCGCTCCAATAGGCTGTGAGCGTGGCGGTGCCCGTAACGGTCACGGATATGACGGCTCTGTCGCCTGCAGCGAGACGCAAGGTCTCGGTGGCAAAAACGGTCAGTGCGGCGGCTTCGGAGCTGCCGACAGAATAGGTGAACGACGCGCTGCTATCCTCACCCTGCTCCGCGACGAGCGTGAGGGTGCCGGCGGTCTCTGCCACGTAGTAGTAGGACGCGGCGGTGCCGGAGGCGGTGTTGACGAGGACGTCCTCGTCCGTACCGAGCTTGTCGGCGGGATTGACGGTCAGGGCGGTCGCGGTTACCGTCGAAGCGCCGGAGTCGATCGTCTGCTTAGGCGTGACCGCAATGGTAAGCGTCTTCGTCGCGTCGCCTGCGGTGACGGTCAGGGTGTAGGTGCCCGCCGTATTGAAGTAAAGCGTGATGCTGGCGGTGATGGGATTGCTGAAGCAGGAGGATCTCGGAGCGTCGCAGCTGACCTTGAAGGTATCGGGAACGTAGCTGATGGACGTGCCCTCGGGGAAGCCGCCGAGATAGAGCTTCAGCGTATTGCCGACGGAGGCGGTCACAGTGCCGCCCGCCTCAGCGGTAAGCGCGTCGTCAGTGTATACCGTGAAATCATTGGGGACGAAGTCCGATCGTCTGTATTCCGCCTCGTATACGCGAGCGCCCTCGGTCTGTGTCACGGTGAAGGTGTAGGTGTCGGGAATGGCAGTCGGCTTCATCATAATGGTATTAGTCGCCTTATCGTAGGTATAATCGTTGTTGAGGTCGGTCTCGTCCGCATCACTTTCATTGTAGAAGGAGTTAGCGTAGCAGTCGCACGCGATATTAAGCGCGGTGAGCGCTCCGCCGGAGGAAACGCTGAAGGACACTCTTACCTCGTAATAATCAACACGGGGCTCGTCCGCGCCGGTATCGTTATTGACAACGAGGTAGCCGAAGGAAAAGGCGCAATCGCCGTCCGTTATGGTGTATGCAAAGTCGGAGGCGGAGTCACTCTGCGAGAGCGCGTAGAGCTCGTAGAGTATATTCTCTGCTCCGTAAGCGCTCTCAAGCGTCGATACCGAGTAGAGCCAACCTATCATATTGTTGGTCGATGCATCGGAGAAGCTGATATCGCCGACGGCAGATCCGACAGTCACACGGTAGACGTGGAAGACGGAGCCGTTATCGGTCAGCTCGTACCAATCCTCCTGAGTATCCGAGACGCTGCTGACGGTGTCGTTATTATCGTTACTGGCGGTCGTGACAGTCTTGTAATACGCCGCGCGCTCGCCAAAAACGTAGTCAACGTTCTTTTCGCTTACTGAACGCTTATACACCACGTTATCCCTGCCCGAGATGACGTCAACGAAGGTACAGACATTGCTATATCTTATATTACCGCTGACTATCCTGCCCGCGTTGTCAGACACGAGATAGAGTATGTCCTCGAGCTCAGACGTGTAGCTCTCCCCCACCTGCTCGCCGCAAACGGTGCATTTGCCATTGAGATTCAGAACGTGCATATGCGTACCGCAAGAATCGCAAGAGCCGTCAGACTCGGCATCAAAATGCTCACCGAGCTCGCCCTTCACTCCTGTGTGTGAGCAGACAGCGAGACGCCAATGATGCGTGGAGTCTAAGGACCATGTGTCAGAGTAGGTGTGATCGTGTCCTACGGAGTAGCCGCAAACGTCGCACGATCCATCCTCGTTGGTATCCGAGTGATTTGCGACACCGGATTTCTGTGTGGTGTGCTCGCAGGTAGCCGCGTGCCAGTGCTCAGAGGAGCTTGACGACCAGCTGTCAGCGTACGTATGGTCGCATGAGGGGGCGGTGTCGGGATCATTGCCGTTCTGCTGACCGTCGGTGTCATCTACGACATCGCCGCGGTCATCGTCCCAATTTCCGCAGGAAGTAAATGCCGCCAAAAGCGCCGATATTATAAATAAAATCAAAAGAAGCTTTTTCATATCATCTACCCCCTTTCAGATTTTGAGCAATAAAAACTTTTCCGCTTAATATTGTAACATATTTGAAAGGAAAATTCTATACGTTTTTCCAACATTTTTTGAAGTTGTTGCGTTATGTATAGTTTGTAGAGAGTTTTTTATGCAATAAGTCTAAAAGATAATATAAAGGTAAAGCATCTCATCTGCCGACGCGGAGCAAGACGGAAAGGACGCCTCCCTCATCGATGGAGGGGGACCGCTTGCGGTGGAAGGAGTCCTCTCTTAGCCTCCATCTTTGAGGGAGGGGGACCGCTTGCAGTGGAAGGAGTCCTCTCTTAGCCTCCATCTTTGAGGGAGGGGTACCGCTTGCGGTGGAAGGAGTCACATGTCGCGCACTCCCTCAGTCACCTTCGGTGCCAGCTCCCTCCCGGAGGGAGCCTAATTTTACGTTTTCGGGAGGAGCAAGCCCCTCCCCTACCGTTTGTGCGTTGGCGCTATACATCAAATACTGTCATACCATAAAAACACACCACCCCGTGTGGAGTGGTGTGTGGTCATCTTAAATTAACCGATATTATGCGTAGGGATTGTAAAGGTAATACGTAACAGTGTCGCCGGTGTCGTAATTAACGAATGCTATCTCATCGAAGTCAGCGTTCACGTACGCAACAGTGTAAGCATCCAAGGGGTTAGTTCCCAAATTGCCGTCCTCAGCCACTACAAGAGTGAGTTCGTAGTCACCCCAAGTAGCGTCGGGTCCTGTTAATGTATAAGAAGTGAAGGAAATGCCAACCGAAGTGGGTTTACCCATAGCTACGTCCTTGAGCGAAGCGGTATATTTCACTTCATCATCCGCTTCAGTCTTGGTGAAGGTGAGATAGTAGGTACCGTCGGTGTAGGTCTGATCTACGAGCTTGTCGATAGGATCAACATCTTCTTCTGCCTCGGGTCTTTCCATTGCGAAATTAGTGTTGAAAGTAAGGTTGAGATCCTCGTCCATGGTGATGGTGATAGTAGAGATAGGATACCAATCGGAATCCATGATCTCTATCGTGCCGTCGTCGTTATAGCCGTATTTGTATTCGCCGGTAAGGCTGTTGCCATTCTTGTCAACAACGGTGAGATCACCATAGGTTGCACCATCATACTGGGGAGTGAAGGTAACCTCATATAAGGTAGTGCCATAGAAGGTAGCGATATAGTCGCCGTTAAGAACGCTCTCAACAGTCTTTACCTCGCCCTCAACTACGGTGATCACAAGGGTCGCGGTGATATCGGCATTCTCATCAGAGGTAAGAGTAAGGGTGTAAGTGCCTGCCTCGGTAGCGGTGAAGGAGTAGACGGTACCCCAAACGTTCGCTACGGTGTAGGTACCCTCCTCGCCGACAACAGTCCACGTGTAACCATCGTTTGCGTAAGAGTTGACAAGAGCCTTGAAGTTGAAGGATTTGTTAACATTTACTGTATGCGTGCTAGCAGCGTCATAGCTGTAAGTGCTTTCGCTGTAAACACCAACCTCAAAGGTCTCAACCGCGGGAGCGGACGCAACAACCTTAAAGGAAACAGAGTAAGCAACGGTAGCTACGGTAACCGTGTACTCACCTTCCTGAGTCGCGCTAACGTAAATCTCACCCTCGTTCCAGCTCCAAGCATTGCAACTCCGAGTCTCATATCCGTCAGCGTCAAGAACGGTGATGGTAAGAGGGTCGTAGCTGAGGCTGCCGCCGTTGGGAGCGACGTAAAGATATATGGGACTGCCGAGAGTCATCTCAACGGTGTCGCCAATCGCTTTGCCCTCACCATCGGTGATAGCGAAGGAAGGTATTACGAGATCATCGGGAGATACGGGAGCGGTAAGCGCCTCACCCTGAGTGATCTCATAGCTTGCGGAGTATTCAAGCGCAACACCCTCATCCAATGTAACGCTCTTAACTACCAGATCCCAATTATCATCGTATACGTAGTCGCCGTTCTCGTCTTTCTCATACTCGATGGTAACGCCGTTATCCTCTTCAACGGTAGCAACCGCTACGAACGCGTTGTCGATGTAGTAGCCGGACTGATCGAGAGTGAAGTAAACCTCTACGAAGCGAACGTACCCGTAGGTAACAGCGCCAAAGGTGTAGTAGTAAACGGTTCCCTCATCGGTAGAAATAACCTCGGACTCAACGGGAATGACGGAGTTCTCGCCAAGGAAGTAGAGAGCGTCAATAAGGTCCGCGACACCGTAAGCCTGAGCCGCGCTGGAATAACCCATGATCGCACCGTTGAAGTAGTAGCCGTTGAGGTTATCAACGCTGTATTCTTCGTCGTTATAACCAATAGCGCCGGATTCGCTCACAACAGACCAAACCGAATCGTCTCCGATAGCGTAGTACCATGTTTCGGTAGACTCGGTAAGGTTGGTAACGTGGAGATAACCCTCAGACTTATCGAAGTAAGAAAGAGAATTAACGGTCACGTACTCATCCCACTCTTCGTCATACTGGTCGTAGGTATAGAATACGCTACCAGCCTTTGCTGCATAGTCCTGCGCGAGAGCAATCTCGATAGCGTCGGCTACGGTCTCGATCGCGGGAGCGGAAACCTTTACGCCGCAAACGGTGCAGAAGCCAAGATCGTTGGCAGTGTGAGCTGCCTTCGCATCAACTACGTCGTGACCGCAAAGAGAAGCGTGCCAGTGGTTGGCAGCGTCAGTGGTCCACTCGCCGGCAAACGTATGAACGTTGGAAAGAATGATAGCGCAGGTATCGCAAGCGCCGTCATTGTTGCCGTCAGCGTGTGCAGCAACGTCGGACTGACTGCCGCAAGAGCATGCATGATAATGGTTAGCAGCATCGAATGACCAATCGGTGCTGTAAGAATGCTCATGCGGATCCTCATCGGAAGTCTGGGGTAGGATCATGTCGCAGGATGCGAATACAAGCGACAAGATCATGCAAATCAAAACCAAGAGAGAAATCTTTTTCATAATTTAAAATCCTCCTATATAAAATTTTGGTTTTTAACTAATCAATAAATATCTCTGACCAAGTCAAAGATGGCGCGGAAAATTTCGCTTTTTGCAAACCTTTGTTTGCGTTTTGGCTTTAAGTATAATACATACAAGCGAAGAGCCACTGAGAGTCCTCGTAGGCGTGATACCTCGGAACAGTCCTCGTAGGATCATCTCCGTCTATCCATCCGTTGCCGTCGCTGAAATACTTTTGCGATGAAGCAAACTTCTGCAAGAAGTCTTTGAGCTCCTCGGTAACGGGACATCTGCCGTCGATAGCAATATCCGCGTAGCCGCGCTGACCTATATACCTTCTCGGAAGGGTACGGCAGCCGTTGGCAAAGCAGGTCTGGCAGTTATCCTCGGTGGCGCAAGCGCCGCCGTTGGTCGCATAGCACGCGCAGGTGTCAACGCAGAAATACGGTCCAACGTCTCCGTGACTTTTAATAAGCTCGTTATATCCCTCGATAAACAGCTTATAGTTTTCCGTTCCGGAGGATACGGTGAGCGCCTTATTTCCCGCGTACTCAACCATATTCAGAGCAGTGTCGAGGAAGATACAGGGAGTGCTGATATTGGCGTAGAGGATAGGACCCCAGCCGCCGTAAGCCGCGTATTTCTCCTCGTCGTAGACGTGATAGTATCCGTCTTCCTCATTGAGCCTGAAATACTGCGCGTCAAAGACGTTCTTGCCGTCTACCGTGACGGAGGCGATATTCTCTCGCAGATCACCGTACTTCAGTCTGTCGGCTTTGAGATAAGCGACGTAATCCTCATACCAGCTGTCATAGGTGCTGTCGTTCGGGATAAACGCGGGATACATAAGATTCGATACCGTCCACTCGAATTCGTAGCTGCCCTCGTAGGTGATGGAGAAGTCTACGTTCACGGGATAGGTGGCATCCTTGATGTTAACGAATACACCAAAGGTGTAGCAGTTGCCGATAAATTTCTCATCGATGCTAATCGTATGCTTGAAGTTGGTTGTATAACTACCCGATGCTCCGCCGCCGTCAAGCTGATACGCGTATTTCTTATCCGCCATGCTGCCGTTATACACGTCAGCTACCGGATCGTACATACCCGCGATGACGTCGACCATCGACTCTATTGAATATATACCGGCGCGGGTGGGGGTGAATTCGTAGTATACGATCTGCCCCTCCTTCTTGATCTGGGCGCGGTAGTTACCCGGCTTTGAAAGAGCGATACAGGAGTAAAGTCCGGTGCCGGTGCCTCTGGTCTTGGTAAGCGTGAGAAGCTCTATAATAACGCTCCTTGAATCATTGGACGCCTTATATATATTCGGGTTGTAGGTATAATCGGAGGAGAGATTAACGAGGGTGACGGTATAGTCACCGTCGAGCCCGTAGCACTCTGCCCTGCCGTCCTCGCCTACCGTGACGGTGTGATAATTGACGCCGTCGGTCCATCTGACCTTAAGCGCGAGGGAGTCGTCGGAAGCCTTGGGAGGCGTGTAAGCCTTGCCGCCGAGCATAACCGTGGCGACGAAGGGCTCGCCCTTATCCTCCGAGGTGCCGCCGGAGTCGGTGTCGGAGGTCTGCTCATTCTCCTGCTTTCCGTCGGAATCGGAGGGGTTATACTGCCCGCACGCCGTAAGGGAGAGGAGTAAAGACAGAGCCAGGAGCAGCGAAATTATTTTATTTTTCATTTTTTCGCCTCCTTTGATCTCTTTACGAAGATGCTCTTAACGTCCGCCCATTTCAGCTTCCTGATGATCGTATCGATCACGTACAGAGCCACCGCAAGCGCGATAAACGGAACGGTGAAGGTCAGGACGTAGGTCGCAATTCT
>CAYWPS010000045.1:0-13491 GCA_964460165.1 uncultured Ruminococcus sp.
TAGAGGTGATGCGTTACCGCAACGGAGCTATAATGGCAGAAAACGACGCGGCGGCAGGAAATAATACTACCGTCGATTACATAGGCGGTATTCCCGACTCGGGCACTCCCCACGCGATAGGCTATGCCAACAAGAGCGGCATCCCCTTCGCAAGAGCGTTTATAAAATACACGCCCACGTGGGCAAGAAGCTTTACTCCCTCTAAGCAATCCGAAAGGAACCGCGTAGCGAAGATGAAGCAAATACCCGTGCACGAGCTTATCGACGGTAAGAAGCTTCTCTTCGTTGACGACTCAATAGTGCGCGGAACGCAGATACGCGAGACCGTAGAGTTTCTCTACGAGAACGGCGCAAAGGAAGTGCATATGCGCTCTGCCTGTCCGCCTATTATGTACAGCTGTAAGTACCTTAACTTCTCAAGAGCGACGGGCGACATGGACCTCATCGCGCGCAAGATAATCGCGGAGCTTGAGGGAGACGAGGGAAGTAAGCATATACACGAATACACAGACTTCAGGACCGAGCGCGGCAAGAAGCTGCGCGAGGAGCTGTGCAACAGACTCCACCTGAAATCAATAGAATTCCAGACTCTGGAGGGTATTTTAGAGGCGATAGGCCTTGAGCCGTGTAAGCTCTGCACCTACTGCTGGAACGGAAAAGAATAATCTGAAAGGACCGTAAAAAACTATGCATTCCAATTCTAGATCCGAGGCCTACGCAAGCGCGGGCGTCGATATTACCGCAGGCTATAAAGCAGTTGAGCTTATGAAGGCTCACGTAGCGAGAACCGTTATCTCGAGCAAGTCCTCCGACATTGGCGGCTTCGGCGGTCTTTTCGAGCTTGATATAACCGATATGCCCCACCCCGTGCTCGTTTCCGGTACCGACGGAGTCGGCACCAAGCTCAAGCTCGCATTCCTTATGGACAAGCATGATACCGTCGGTATCGACTGCGTAGCTATGTGCGTTAACGACGTTATATGCTGCGGCGCGAAGCCCCTGTTCTTCCTTGACTATATCGCGTGCGGCAAGAACTACCCCGAGAAGATCGCGGCAATAGTGGGCGGCGTAGCCGAGGGCTGCGTTCAGTCCGGCTGTGAGCTCATCGGCGGCGAGACCGCGGAGATGCCCGGCTTCTATCCCGTAGACGAGTACGACCTCGCCGGCTTTACCGTAGGAGCGGTAGACAGAGCAAAGGTGATCAACAACAAGCTTATGAAGGCGGGAGATGCGGTTATCGCCATTCCCTCGAGCGGAGTACACTCCAACGGCTTCTCCCTTGTAAGAAAGGTGTTCGACGTTGAAAAGTGCGACCTTACGTCCCCCGTGGAAAAGCTCGGCGGAAAGTCTCTCGGCGAGACCCTGCTCACCCCAACCAAGATATACGTCAAGCCTATGCTCGCGCTTATGAGTGAGGTAACGGTAAAGGGCGTTTCTCACATCACGGGCGGCGGCTTCTACGAAAACATCCCGAGAAGCATTCCCGACGGACTCGGCGCTAAGATCGACAGATCAAAGGTTAAGGTGCTCCCGATATTCGAGCTTATCAAGGAAGTCGGCGGCATCACCGAAAGAGATATGTTCAACACCTTCAATATGGGTGTCGGTATGAGCGTAGTAGTAGCAAAAGAGGACGCGGAGCGCGCTCTTGAGATCCTCAGGGCTAACGGCGAGGACGCCTACCTCATCGGAGAGATAGTAGAATCCGACGAAAAGATCATTCTCGAATAAAAGATTCGGAGCACTGATATGAAAAAAATAAAGGTTGCCGTGCTCGTTTCGGGCGGTGGCACTAACCTCGGCGCTCTCATAGAAGCCGAGAATAAGGGCATCATCAAAAGCGGAGAGATCTCTCTCGTTATCTCAAACAAGGCTGGCGCTTACGCTCTCGAGCGCGCTCGCAACGCCGGCATTGAGGCTCTCACCGTCACGAAGGCGGAGTGCGGCTCTCAGGAGGCGTTTGAGGAAAGACTGCTCGACGAGTTAAGATCACACGGCATCGAGCTGATAGTGCTCGCGGGCTTTATGGCTATACTGTCCGAGAGGTTCACCTCGGCGTATGCTGACAGAATAATCAACGTGCATCCCTCGCTCATCCCATCCTTCTGCGGAAAGGGATTTTACGGACTGCGTGTTCACGAGGCGGCTCTTGAGTACGGAGTCAAGGTCACGGGCGCAACCGTCCACTACGTCAACGAGATCCCCGACGGCGGAAGGATCATTCTGCAAAAGAGCGTTGCCGTTAGAAAGGGCGACACCCCCGAGATATTACAAAAAAGAGTTATGGAGCGCGCAGAGTGGATAATTCTTCCCCGCGCGTGCGAGATCGTATCCAAGGAGCTTCTCTCAAAGAGGGAACGCAATTTATAAAAAACTGCTGATTTATGACTAACAAGGAAAGAATAACAGAAAGCTTCGGCGTTATGCTCTTTGGCGAGAGCGTAATGAAGGAAAGACTTACCCCAACCGCATACGAGACCGTAAGGCTCGCCAAGGAGCGCGGCACTCCCCTGACTCACGACGTCGCAAAGTGCGTAGCGAAGGCTATGCTGGAATGGGCGGTCGAGCACGGAGCGACACATTACACGCACTGGTTCCAGCCCATGACGGGTATCACCGCTGAAAAGCACGACGCCTTCATAGAGCCGCATAAGGTGACCAAGGAGCCTATACTTAAGCTATCGGAGCGCTCTCTCGTCAAGGGAGAGGCGGACGCGTCAAGCTTCCCCTCCGGCGGTCTTCGCGCCACCTTTGAGGCAAGAGGCTACACTGCGTGGGATCCGACCTCATACGCATTCGTGAAGGACGGAAGCCTATATATTCCCACCGCGTTCTGCTCCTACGGCGGCGAGGCGCTTGACAAAAAGACTCCCCTGCTGCGCTCGATAGATGCGCTCAACGTGCAGGCTATGAGAATACTCCGTACATTCGGAGACACAAAAACCAAGCGGGTAATTCCCACGGTCGGCGCAGAGCAGGAATATTTCCTTATTGATAAAAGCGTATATGAAAAAAGAGTCGATCTCATACACTGCGGTCGCACTCTGTTCGGCGCTCGCCCCTCGAAGGGACAGGAGCTCGAGGATCACTACTACGGCTCTATAAAGCCGAGGGTTGCCGCTTTTATGAAGGAGCTAGATGCTGAGCTCTGGAAAATGGGTATATACGCCAAGACAAAGCACAACGAGGCAGCCCCCGCTCAGCACGAGCTGGCTTGCATATACGAATCCTCTAACGTTGCTACCGACCAGAACCAGATAGTTATGGATCTTATGAAGTCTATAGCCGGAAAGCACGACCTCGTGTGTCTTCTTCACGAAAAGCCTTTCGCCTCTGTAAGCGGAAGCGGAAAGCACAATAACTGGTCGCTCTCAACCGACACGGGCGAAAACATATTTGAGCCCGGCGGCACCCCCGACGCCAACGCTCGCTTCCTGCTGTTTCTCCTTGCGGTCATATCTGCCGTGGACAAGCATCAGGATCTGCTCAGAATAAGCATCGCCTCCGCGGGTAACGATCACCGTCTCGGCGCATCCGAGGCACCCCCCGCGATAGTGTCGATATATCTCGGCGAGGAGCTCGAGGGCATACTCGACGCTATCGAGCACGGTGAAAGCTATCATTCGGCTGGCGCATCCGAGCTGAAGGTCGGCATATCCACGCTCCCCGCTATCCAAAAGGATTCCACGGACAGAAACAGAACCTCTCCATTCGCATTTACGGGGAACAAGTTTGAATTCCGCATGGTTGGCGCTCCCTCAAACATCGGCTGCCCCAACTTCATAATAAACACCATCGTCGCGGACGAGCTGAAAGCCTTTGCCGACGAGCTTGACGGTAAAGAAAACCTCAGCGCCGCGCTCACTGAGCTGTTCAGGCGAACGGTAAAGGAGCACAAGAGGATAATATACAGCGGCAACAGCTATTCTTCGGAGTGGCGCGAGGAGGCAAGAAGGCGCGGTCTTCTCGACCTCACCTCAACCCCCGACGCATTGCTTCACTACCCCAACGAAAAAAACATCGATCTTTTCCAAAGACACGGTGTGCTCTCGGAAAGCGAGATCAGGTCGCGCGGAGAAATCCTGCTTGAGAACTACGCTAAGACGATACACATAGAAGCGCTCACGGCTCTCGATATGGCTAGGATGGAGATCCTGCCGAGCATCGTCGGATATCAGGACTTCCTCTTGACGGAGATAGAGAAAAAGAGAAGGCTCCCGAACCTCTCGGTAAAGCCCGAGGAGGATCTTATCTGCCGTATCAGCTCTCACTTTGACGCCTTCTACTCCGAGCTCTTGCTTCTTGAAGACAATCTCGAGAAGTATCCGCAGGGCGCACCCGCAGAGGAAAGAGCGTTCTTTGCGAAGGATACCCTCCTTTCAAGCATCGAAAGGCTCAGAGAGAGTGCAGATGCAATGGAGCTTCTTATAGGAAAACAGTTTTTACCCTATCCATCCTACGAGGATATTCTATACAGTGTCAAATATTAAAGGAGTTTTTGCAAATGAATATTTACAAAATTAATAATATAGGCGAGCTCATTAAGGATAATCCTTACGTAGGCAGAGGAATAATTATCGGAAAGAGCAAGAACTCGGAATACGCTGTCAGCGCATACTTCATTATGGGAAGAAGCAACAACAGCAGAAACCGTGTCTTCACCAAAAAGGGCAACGACCTCTACACCGAGCCGTTTGATGCATCCAAGGTTGAGGACCCCTCGCTGATCATATACGCGGCTGTAAGAGAGACCGCAGGCGGACTTATAGTCACCAACGGCGATCAGACAGACACCGTGTGGGAGGGACTTAACAAGGGTCTTTCCTTCTCCGACTCCTTAAAGAGCCGCGAGTTCGAGCCCGACGCCCCCAACCTCACCCCCCGCATCAGCGGATACATAACCTTCGGTGAGGGCGACTTTTCCTACGAGATGAGCATACTCAAGTCAGCTGATCCGCTCGGCACGGCGTGCAACCGCTACACCTTCTCCTATCCCTCCCTCTCGGGCCTCGGTCACTTCATCCACACCTACGTGACAGACGGCAATCCCATCCCCACCTTCCAGGGCGAGCCTGAGCGCGTCGCTATCCCCGACGATATAGACGTATTCACGAAGGATATATGGGAGAATCTCAACGATGACAACAAGATATCGCTCTACGTAAGGTACACCAACCTTAAGAACGGCGAGATAACCGAAAGACTCATCAATAAGAACTCCTGAAAGGATCAATAAAATGAAAGAATTTGAACTCAAATACGGTTGTAACCCCAACCAGAAGCCGTCCAGAATATATATGCACGACGGCTCGGAGCTCCCGATAGAGATCCTCTCCGGAAGACCCGGCTACATCAACTTCCTCGACGCCTTCAACTCCTGGCAGCTCGTCAAGGAGATAAAGGAAGCGATAGGCATGCCCGCGGCGGCAAGCTTCAAGCACGTATCGCCAACCTCGGCTGCTATCGGCAAGCCTCTTTCCCCCGCTCTTAAGCAGGCGTGCTTCGTTGACGATATCGAGGGTCTTGACGACTCCCCCCTCGCCTGCGCTTACGCAAGAGCGAGAGGCACGGACAGAATGTCCTCCTTCGGCGACTGGATAGCTCTCTCTGACGAGTGCGATCTCACCACTGCCAAGATCATCAGCCGCGAGGTATCCGACGGCGTTATCGCTCCCTCCTACGCTCCCGAGGCTCTCGAGCTTCTCAAGGCTAAGAGAAAGGGCGCTTACAACATCGTCAGGATCGATCCCGGCTACGTACCCGCAGAGGTTGAAAGAAAGCAGGTATTCGGCATCACGTTTGAGCAGGGCAGAAACAGTTTCAAGATAGACCGCGAGCTTCTTTCCAACGTCGTTACGGCTAACAAGGAGCTTCCCGAGGAAGCGAAGATAGATATGATCATCGCCCTTATCACTCTCAAGTACACTCAATCCAACTCCGTTTGCTTTGCAAAGGACGGTCAGGCTATCGGCGTCGGCGCAGGTCAGCAGTCGAGGATACACTGTACCCGTCTTGCGGGAGATAAGGCAGACCTCTGGCACCTCCGTCAGAGCGAGAAGGTCCTCTCCCTCAAGTTTGCTGACGGTATCGGAAGACCCGACAAGAACAATATCATCGACCTCTATCTTTCCGACAGAGATTCCGACAGCGTACTCGGTGACGGCGTATGGCAAAACTATTTCTCCGAAAGACCCGAGCCCTTCACCCGAGAGGAGAAGGACGCATATCTCGCCACCATCACGGGTGTTACCGTCGGCTCTGACGCTTTCTTCCCCTTCTCTGACAATATCGACCGCGCGGCAAAGAGCGGCGTAAGCTATATCGCCGAGCCCGGCGGATCTATCCGCGACAATCTCGTTATCGAGGCGGCTGATAAGTACGGCATGGTTATGTCGTTCACCGGCATGAGACTCTTCCATCACTAATTTTAAGGAGCTTTCAATGAAGATTTTGGTTGTTGGCGGCGGCGGACGCGAGCACGCTATAATTAAATCGGTTAAGAAAAACGAGAGCGTTGACGTTATTTACGCTCTGCCCGGTAACGGCGGCATCGCGGAGGATGCCGTGTGCGTGGATATCGGCGCGAAGGATATAGACAAGATAGTGGAATTTGCCAAAAGCAGCTCCATTGACTACGCGATAGTCGCTCCGGACGATCCTCTCGTTCTCGGAGCCGTGGACGCCCTCGAGGCTGTGGGTATCCCCTGCTTCGGACCTAACAAGGCTGCTGCCGTAATAGAGGGCAGTAAGGCGTTCTCTAAGGAGCTGATGAAAAAATACGGCATCCCCACCGCCGCATACGAGACGTTCTCCGACGCTGACTCCGCTCTCGCTTATCTCGAGAATATAAGCTACCCCACCGTTATCAAGGCTGACGGACTCGCTCTCGGCAAGGGCGTTATTATAGCCAAGGACAAATCGGAGGCTGCCTCGGCAGTCAACTCTATGATGAATGACAAGATCTTCGGCGACAGCGGAAGCCGCGTTATAATTGAGGAGTTCCTTGAGGGCCCCGAGGTATCGGTGCTCGCATTCACCGACGGCAAGTGCGTCGTTCCCATGGTATCCTCCATGGACCATAAAAGAGCGCGCGACGGCGACGAGGGCCTCAACACCGGCGGCATGGGCACGGTAGCGCCTAACCCATGCTATACCGACGAGCTGAAGGATATTTGCATGAAGGACATCTTCCTCCCTACTGTCAACGCCATGAAGGCGGAGGGCAGGACGTTCAAGGGCTGTCTGTATTTCGGACTCATGATAACCAAGAACGGTCCCAAGGTAATTGAGTACAACTGCCGCTTCGGCGACCCTGAAACGCAGGTCGTTCTCCCCCTTCTCAAAACCGATCTTCTCACCGTTATGAAAGCTGTGACCGAGGAAAGACTCTCGGAAACAGAGGTTGAATTTGCAACCGACTCCGCCTGCTGCGTTATTATGGCATCCGACGGATATCCCGAAAAATACGCCAAGGGATACGAGATCACGATCCCCGATGAGATAAAGGACAGCGTCTATGTCGCGGGCGCGGCTCTTAAGGACGGCAAGCTCGTGACCTCGGGCGGCAGAGTTCTCGGCGCCGTCTCTACGGCAAAGGATCTCGAAGCTGCAATCGCGGGAGCTTACTCTCTCGTCGATAAGATCCGCTTTGAAAACGCATATTATCGTCACGATATAGGAGCAAAGGCACTCGCATATTCCGGCAAAGGAGAGGTTTAAGTAAAGTATGGTTTACAGAATATACGTAGAAAAGAAAACAGGCTTTGACCACGAGGCTGCGGCTCTTACTAAAGAGGCACGCGAGCTACTCGAGCTTTCCGACGTCGAAAGCATCAGAGTCATCAACAGATACGACGTCGAGGGCGTAGAAAAAGAGCTGTTCAACTACTCGGTGAACACCGTGTTCTCCGAGCCTCAGATGGATACCGCAAGCGAGAGCGTCAATACAGACGGAGCCAAGGTCTTTGCGGTGGAGTACCTCCCCGGTCAGTTCGACCAGAGAGCAGACTCCGCAGCACAGTGTATACAGCTTATCGCAAGATGCGAAAGACCCGCCGTACGTACGGCAAAGGTATACGCGGTGTACGGCAGCGTCAGCGAAGAATCGCTCGCGGCTATAAAGAAATTCGTTATCAACCCCGTCGAGAGCAGAGAGGCTTCTCTTGATAAGCCCGAAACTCTCAAGGCGGAGTACGAGATACCGACCGAGGTCGCCGTCCTCGAGGGCTTCCTTGAGCTTGACAGATCCGGGCTTGACGAGTTTGTCAGGAGCTACTCTCTGGCTATGGACACCGACGACGCGGCGTTCTGTCAGGAGTATTTCAGGTCCGAGGGCAGATGTCCCACGATGACGGAAATAAGAATGATCGACACCTATTGGTCGGATCATTGCAGACACACCACCTTTAATACGACGATAGACAGGGTAAGCTTCGAGGACGAGCTGCTCGATAACGCTTACAACGATTACATAGCCGCGAGAAAATCTCTCGGCAGAACCAAGCCCGAGAATCTTATGGATATAGGAACTCTTGCGGCAAAGATACTTAAGAAGGATGGCCGCCTCGACAAGCTCGACGAGTCCGAGGAGATCAACGCCTGCACCGTCAAGATGAAGGTTACGGTCGACGGCAAGGACGAGGACTGGCTCCTTCTGTTCAAAAACGAAACACACAACCATCCCACGGAGATCGAGCCCTTCGGAGGCGCGGCGACCTGCATCGGCGGAGCTATCCGCGATCCCCTCTCGGGCAGAAGCTACGTATACGCGGCAATGCGCGTTACGGGCGCGGCAGACCCCCTCGTTCCCATTAAGGACACCATCAAGGGTAAGCTCCCTCAGAGGAAGATAGTAACCACCGCGGCAGGCGGATATTCCTCATACGGAAACCAGATAGGTCTTGCGACGGGTCAGGTAGACGAGCTTTATCACCCCGGCTACGTTGCCAAGCGTCTTGAAATAGGCGCGGTTATCGCGGCAGCTCCCGAGGAGAACGTCAGACGCGAGTGCCCCTCCCCCTCGGATAAGGTAATTCTTCTTGGCGGAAGAACGGGACGCGACGGATGCGGCGGAGCTACCGGCTCGTCGAAATCCCACACCCTCGAGTCCCTTACCGCATGCGGCGCGGAGGTACAGAAGGGCAACGCGCCCGAGGAAAGAAAGCTTCAAAGGCTCTTCAGAAATAAGGAAGCAACTACGCTCATCAAGCGCTGTAACGACTTCGGCGCGGGCGGCGTTTCGGTAGCTATCGGAGAGCTTGCGGACGGTCTTGTGATCGATCTCAATAAAGTTCCCAAAAAGTATGACGGTCTCGACGGCACGGAGCTTGCTATCTCCGAGTCGCAGGAGAGAATGGCAGTCGTAGTCGAGGAAAAGGACGTAGATAAGTTCATCGCTCTCGCAAGCGCGGAAAACCTCGAGGCAACGATAGTCGCTACCGTTACCGCAGAGCCCCGACTCGTTATGTACTGGAACGGCAAGGCAATAGTAGACATATCCCGTGAATTCCTCAACTCCAACGGTGCGGAAAAGCACGTTACCGTAGAAACCAAGAAGCCCGAGAGCTTCGAAAAGGATATACCAAAGAGCTTCACCGAGGGCTACGAGGCGCTCGTCTCAGACCTCAACGTGTGCTCAAAGCGCGGTCTGGGCGAAAGATTCGACTCCACCATCGGCGCAGGCACAGTTCTTATGCCCTTTGGCGGCAAGTATCAGCTCACGCCCCCTCAGGCTATGGTAAATCTCGTCTCCGTCGAAAAAGCTCACACGGACACCGTGTCCTATATGTCCTGGGGTGCTAACCCCTACGTAGCCGAGAAGAGCCCCTACCACGGCGCATATCTCGCGGTGGTCGAGAGCGTATCCAAGCTTATTGCGACCGGCGCAAAGTTTGAGGACGTATATCTCACCTTCCAGGAATACTTCAAGAAGCTCGGCAAGAATCCCGAGCGCTGGGGCGAGCCCTTCTCCGCTCTGCTCGGCGCGTTCAAGGCTCAGGTAGAGCTCGGCTGCGCGGCAATAGGCGGTAAAGATTCCATGAGCGGAAGCTTCGAGAGCATCGACGTCCCCCCGACTCTCGTATCCTTCGCGGTAACCACGGGCAAGACCTCCGAGGTAATCTCGCCCGAGTTCAAGAGCGCAAATCACAAGGTCGTTCTCCTCACACCCGAATATGATAAGCACGGTCTGCCCGTGACCTCATCTCTTACCGGCATATACTCAAAGGTAACGGAGCTCATACGCGACGGTAAGGCGGTCTCCGCCTACACTCCCACCTACGGCGGCGTTGCCGAGGGTATCTTCAAAATGTGCGTAGGTAACGGCATCGGCTTCAAATATGCCGAGGGCATGTCAAATTCCGACATCTTCGGCTACCGCTACGGCTCGTTCATCCTCGAGCTTACCGAGGAGTGCGGAGTAGGAATAACTCTCGGTGAAACTACCGAAGATAAGTGTATATCCATGTGCTCGGAAAAGCTCTCTCTCGACAAGCTTACCGCTATGTGGGAGGGCAAGCTTGAGAGCGTTTACTCCTGCAATATAGAAGTACCCAAGAAGGATTACGAAGCATACTCCTTCGATAAGAGAAGCACAAAGGCACCTGCCCTCAAGGTAGCACGCCCCAAGGTTCTCATCCCCGTCTTCCCCGGTACGAACTGCGAGTTCGATACCGCCAAGGTATTTACAGACGCAGGTGCGGATGCCGAGATATTCGTAGTCAGAAATCTTACCTCCGATGACGTAGCAAGAAGCGTTGAGGAGTTCGCAAAGAAATGCGGCAACAGCCAGATAGTATTCGTTCCCGGCGGCTTCTCCGGAGGCGACGAGCCCGACGGCTCCGGCAAGTTTATCACCGCGTTCATGCGTAACGAGGCGGTCAAGGAGGAGATAACCGATCTTCTCGACAAGCGCGACGGACTTATGGGCGGTATCTGCAACGGCTTCCAGGCTCTTATCAAGCTCGGTCTCGTTCCCTACGGCAGGATAATCGACACGGATGCAAGCTGTCCGACCCTTACCTACAACGACATTTCAAGACATCAGTCGAGAATAGTCAGGGTAAGAGTCGCTTCCGTCAACTCTCCTTGGCTCAAGGGAGTGAACGTCGGCGACGTATTCAACGTTCCGATCTCTCATGGCGAGGGTAAGTTCGTAGCAAGCGACTCGCTCATTGACGAGCTCAAGGCAAACGGTCAGATAATGACGCAGTACGTCGATCTCGACGGCAAGCCCGCCTCGAACATCCGCTTCAACCCCAACGGCTCGTGCGCGGCTATCGAGGGTATCCTCTCCCCAGACGGACGTGTGTTCGGCAAGATGGGACACAGCGAGAGAATGGGCAACGGTCTTTATAAGAACGTGACCGGTGAATACGACATGAAGCTCTTTGAATCGGCCGTAAAATATTTTAAGGAGTAAGCAATGGCATACTTGACCGATATTGAAATAGCACAGCAGTGCGAAATGAAAAACATAAACGAGATAGCGGCAAAGCTCGATATCTCGGACGATTACGTCGAGCAGTACGGAAAGTACAAGGCAAAGATCGACTACAAGCTTCTGAAGGACTCGGATCGCGGTAACGGCAAGCTGATTCTCGTTACCGCAATAACCCCCACCGCCGCGGGCGAGGGCAAGACCACGACCACCATAGGTCTTGCCGACGGTCTGACAAGGATAGGTAAGAAGTGCGCCGTGGCTCTCAGAGAGCCCTCGCTCGGACCCGTCTTTGGTATTAAGGGCGGCGCGGCAGGCGGCGGGTACGCTCAGGTCGTTCCTATGGAGGATATAAACCTCCACTTCACCGGAGACTTCCACGCTATCGGCGCGGCGAACAATCTGCTCGCAGCGATGCTCGATAATCACATCCATCAGGGCAACGCCCTCGGCATCGACCTTAACAAGATAACCTGGAAAAGATGTGTCGATATGAATGACCGTCAGCTCCGCTTTATCAAGATCGGTCTCGGCGGCGAGAAGAACGGCACGCCCCGTGACGATGGCTACGATATCACGGTAGCATCCGAGATAATGGCTGTCTTCTGTCTGGCAAGCTCTATTACCGACCTTAAGGAAAGGCTCTCGAGAATAGTCGTTGCGTACACCCGCGACGATAAGCCCGTAACCGCGGGACAGCTCGGCGCGGTGGGTGCTATGACGGCGCTCCTCAAGGATGCGCTCAAGCCCAACCTCGTACAGACTCTCGAGGGAACTCCCGCCTTCGTACACGGCGGACCCTTCGCGAATATCGCTCACGGATGCAACTCCGTGATCGCTACGAGAATGGCGATGAAGCTCGCCGACTACGCCGTAACCGAGGCAGGCTTCGGCGCGGATCTCGGAGCGGAAAAGTTCCTTGATATCAAGTGCCGTATGGCAGATCTCAAGCCCGACGCGGTCGTAGTAGTAGCTACCGTAAGAGCTCTTAAGCTCCATGGCGGAGTTGCTAAGACCGAGCTCGGAACGGAGAACCTCGAGGCGCTCGAGCGCGGGCTTCCCAACCTTCTGCGCCACGTTTCCAACGTTAAGAACGTATACAGGCTTCCCTGCGTAGTGGCAGTTAACCGCTTCCCCACCGATACCGACGCGGAGATCGATCTCGTTATCGAGAAGTGCCGTGAGCTTGGTGTCAACGTCCGTCTTTCTACCGTATGGGCAGAGGGCGGCAAGGGCGGCATCGAGCTTGCCGAAGAAGTCGTCAGACTCTGCGAGAGTAAGAACGACTTTACCTTCAGCTACGAGCTCGGCACCACGGTTGAAGAAAAAATCGATGCGATCGTCAGGAAGGTTTACGGTGGCGACGGCGTAGTCTTTACCGACGAGGCTCAGGCGGAGATCGACAGACTCACCGCGCTCGGCTATGGAGATATGCCCGTTTGTATGGCGAAGACTCAATACAGCTTCTCCGACGATGCGACGAAGCTCGGAGCGCCCGACGGCTTCACCGTAACGGTCAGAAAGATTAAGGTCTCGGCAGGAGCCGGATTTATAGTAGCTCTTACAGGCAATATAATGACTATGCCCGGACTTCCCAAAGTCCCCGCAGCCGAAAGAATAGACGTTGACGAAAACGGAAAAATATCCGGGCTTTTCTAAACTTTAGTTTACAAATCTATCATTAAAGAGGTAAAAATATGAATCTTAACAAGAGACCCGAAGATATGGCTCGTATAACTACCAAAGCGCTTGCGGATGCGTTCATTGCCGAGCAGGTAGAGCTTATCAGAAAGCAGGTAGGTGACAAAAAGGTGCTTCTTGCCCTCTCGGGCGGAGTTGACAGCTCGGTCGTAGCAGCCCTGCTCATCAAGGCTGTCGGCAAGCAGCTCGTATGCGTACACGTCAACCACGGACTTATGCGTAAGGGTGAAAGCGAGCAGGTGATCGAGATATTCCAAAAGGGACTTGACGCCAATCTCGTGTATGTTGACGCTACCGACCGTTTCCTGAATCTTCTTGCGGGCGTTGCAGACCCCGAGAAAAAGAGAAAGATC
>CAYWPS010000046.1:0-13244 GCA_964460165.1 uncultured Ruminococcus sp.
CGGACAGCGTAACAAGCATCGGCAGTTCTGCGTTCTCTGGTTGCTCAAGCCTTACAAGCGTCACTATCCCAGATAGCGTTACAAGCATCGGCGCTCGTGCGTTCTATGGTTGCTCAAGCCTTACGAGCGTAACTATCCCGGACAGCGTAACAAGCATCGGCAGTTCTGCGTTCTCTGGTTGCTCAAGCCTTACGAGCGTAACTATCGGTAATGGCGTGACGAAAATTGGCTATGAAGCGTTCTACTGGTGCTCAAGCCTTACGAGCGTAACTATCCCGGACAGCGTTACAAGCATTGGCGATTATGCGTTCTTAGGTTGCTCAAGCCTTACGAGCGTAACTATCCCGGATAGCGTAACGAGCATTGGCAATTCTGCGTTCTCTGGTTGCTCAAGCCTTACGAGCGTATACTATTCCGGCACGGCAGAGGAATGGGCAAGCGTTACCATAGGAGGATATAATACAGCCCTTACAAACGCTACTATCCACTACAATTATGTTCCCGAAGGATAAGCTATACAAAATCAGCGAGCCGTTTTAATGCGGCTCGCTTTCTTGTATAACGAAAAGACTCCCAAACCGAAGTTCAGGAGTCCTTAAAATTTGGCGAAAAGCCTTTATTTTATTGATTATTTGCTTGCCTCTTCAACTGCAACTGCCACAGTAGCGCCAACCATGGAGTTGTTACCCATACCGATGAGACCTATCATCTCTACGTGAGCGGGAACGGAGGAAGAGCCGGCTACTGACCGATTTGTTATCTCTTTCTGTCGTTATAAGGGCTTAGCCCAAGTGCATTTGACCGGTCAAATGCGATGCTCGCACTTAGCGGTATTTTTTAAATTCTCCGTTAAGGACATCTCCCTTTACACAAGGGAGCTTCTGTAATTATTACTTAATTATGAATTTCTCGATCGAGCTGAAGAAAGAGGATGCATCTCTGGTATTAGCAACTACTTTGATAGGAGAGTTAATATCAAGAGCGAAGATGCCCATGATCGACTTTGCGTCAACTATATATCTGCCCTGCACGAGATCTACGTCGTAATCAAGAAGAACCACTTCCTTTACGAATTCTCTGATTGCCTGCATATCGCGGAGTATTATATTGATTTCTTGCATTTACATTCTCCTTTTTGTTTTTTACGAATTAAGTATAGCAGATACGGTTGAATTTGTCAACGGATTTTTTGTCGATACGGCAGAGTTTTGCGAAAATATTTGAAAATCAGTTGACTTTAAGATATTTTTGTGATAATATGTTGTTCAGTGGAACATGTCGATAGGAAAACGTCATGCACAGAGAGCTGCCGTATGCTGAAAGCGCAGACCTGACGCCCGATCGGTACCAGCCGCCAGGATGCCTCTCTACGCTCGGCGTAATATTGTCACTGTATATCGCAGCAGGTGATATGCTCGCAATCAAGCGTGATATGTCCGTTTAAACGAACGTGATATCTCGACCGCGCCGACGTTGAAACAAGCTCTTCAATTTCATAGCATTGAGTTAAACGCTCGGGTGGAACCGTGCGGGACTTTTGTCCTCACCCCGAAAGACTGATCAGTCTTTTGGGCTTTTTTTATTTCCAAAAGACTTAAGCTCAAAAAATACAGCATCAAAAAACTAATTTATAATTTTGCATTTTGCATTCCGCATTTTGCATTTATCCAAAGGAGAATAAGAAAATGGCAAAGATCAATTTTGCTTCCGGACACGTTTACGAGTCCGAGGGTGCCGTTTCGGTTTACGAGGCGGCAAGAGCTCTCGAAATCATATCGAGAGAGGTGCTCGCGGCTAAGGTCGCGGGCGAGGTTACGGAGCTTTCTTGCGTAGTTGATGGCGAGGCTAACGTACAGCTGCTCACCTACCGCGATCCCGACGGCGCAAAGGTCTTCCGTCACACAGCGGCGCACGTTATGGCTCAGGCGGTAAAAAGGCTCTACCCCAATACCAAGCAGACGATAGGTCCCGCAACCGATACCGGTTATTTCCAGGACTTCGACTCCGAGATATCCTTCACTCCCGATATTCTCAAGAATATCGAGGCCGAGATGAAAAAGATAGTTAAGGAAAATCTCCTCATCGAAAAATTCACTCTCTCCAAAGCCGAGGCGCTTGAGCTTATGACCAAGCTTGACGAGCCCTACAAGGTGGAGAAGATCAACGAGCTCGGCGATGACGCGACGCTCACCTTCTACCGTCAGGGAGAGTACGTAGACCTCTGCGCAGGTCCTCACCTTCACTCTACCGGCGCCATCAAGGCGTTCAAGCTCACTCAGTGCACGGGAGCTTACTACAAGGGCGACCAGAACAACAAAATGCTCCAGAGAGTATACGGCATCGCATTCCCCTCAAAAGACGAGCTCAACGCTTACGTTCAGCAGCAGGAGGAGGCGCTCAAGCGTGATCACAACAAGGTCGGACGCGAGCTCGAATACTTCACCACTGTCGACTCTATAGGTCAGGGTCTGCCGATCCTTCTGCCCAAGGGCGCAAGAACGATTCAGCTTCTTCAGAGATGGATAGAGGACACCGAGCAGAAGCGCGGATATCTCCTCACCAAGACTCCGCTTATGGCAAAGAGAGAGCTCTACAAGATCTCCGGCCACTGGGATCACTATCTCGACGGTATGTTCATCATGGGCGATCCCCACGACGAAACCAAGGAATGCTTCGCGCTCCGTCCTATGACCTGTCCCTTCCAGTATCAGGTATACCTTAACAAGAAGCGCTCTTACAGAGAGCTCCCCATGCGTCTTGGCGAGACCTCTACCCTTTTCAGAAACGAGGATTCGGGTGAGATGCACGGTCTTATCAGAGTACGCCAGTTCACTATTTCCGAGGGTCACCTCGTTCTCCGTCCGGACCAGCTCGCAGAGGAGTTCGCAGGCTGTCTCGACCTCGCTAAATACTGTCTTGAAACTCTCGGTCTATGGGAGGACTGCACCTTCCGCTTCTCACAGTGGGATCCCGCAAGAACAGACAAGTACGAGGGTACACCCGAGCAGTGGGATGAGGCGCAGACCATTATGGGCGAGCTGCTGGATAAGTACCTCGGACGAGAGAACTACGTCATCGGTATTGACGAGGCGGCGTTCTACGGTCCCAAGCTCGACATCCAGTGCAAGAACGTTTTTGGCAAAGAGGACACTATCGTTACTATCCAGATAGATATGCTCCTGGCAAAGAAGTTCGGTATGGAATATACCGACAGAGACAACCAGATGAAGACGCCCTACATCATCCACAGAACCTCAATGGGATGCTACGAGAGAACTCTCGCGCTCCTGCTTGAGAAATACGCGGGCGCCCTTCCCCTCTGGCTCTCTCCCACACAGGTTACCGTCATCCCCGTAGTTGCCGACTTCGCAGACTATGCGGCTGAGGTAACTGACAAGCTCAAGGATCTCGGAATCAGAGCGGAGCTCGACGACAGAAACGAAAAGCTCGGTTACAGAATCAGAGAAGCACAGCTCTCCAAGGTCCCCTACATGGTAGTTATCGGTGCTGACGAGCAGGAGACCGGCAGCGTTACCGTAAGAGCGAGAGTTGAGGGCGAGGGCGGCAAGTTCACCGTCGATGAGTTTATCGCAAAGCTCACTCACGAGATCGAGACCAAGAAGCACTAATTGGCAAATAAAGGCGGTTTTGTCAACTAATATTTACGAAACCGCCCACATCAAATAAAGTTTTTTGGAGTTAAAATGATATACACCCTGAAAAATGAAAAAATAACCGCATCGATAAGCACACTCGGCGCGGAGCTCGTGTCCGTCGTTTCGGATACGGGATACGAATACATATGGCAGGGAGATGAGTGGAAAAAGCACGCACCCGTGCTCTTCCCCATCTGCGGCGGTCTGCTTGATGGCAAATATATATTCAAGGGTCGCGAATACCCTATGTCAAAGCACGGATTTGCAAAGGACTATGAGTTTTCGGTTAAGGAAGCAGCTGATGATCTGCTTACTCTCGAGCTCACCTCATCCGAAGCTACTCTCGCGATCTACCCCTTCGAATTCACGCTCACCGCTAAATACACGTTGTCGGACAACCGTCTTAACGCGGTCTTTACGGTCGAAAACCGCGGCAAGCAGATTCTCCCCTATATGTTAGGTTGGCATCCCGCCTTCACGCTCGGCGGCAACCGCGAGATAGGCTCCTTCTACGTGGACTTCGGCAATAAGCGCCAGCTGACAAGACATTCGCTCCAGCACGGTCCGTTTGTCAACCCCTTCTACACCTCCTATCCTCTTAAGGCAGGTAAATACTACCTCAACGAGGAGGAGATATACTCAAACGACACTATGATATTCAAGGATATACCGACGAGTGTAAGGCTCGCGGGCGGTTATCAAAAGCACTCACTGACACTCTCCTTCAGCGAGAACATTCCCTATCTCTGCATATGGAAATGGCCCTCGTCCGAGGCGAGATTCGTATGCCTTGAGCCGTGGTCGGATATTCCCTCGGACGGAGAAACACCGGAGAACTTCCTCTCTCGCGCTATGTCACGCCTCAGCCCCTCCGATAAGGCTGACTACGCCTATTCCGTCCTCTTTGAATAATTCTGCCGCTACGGCACTATATCACACGAATTTAAAGGCTTGATAAATGAAAAGACTCTTAAAATACCTTAAGGGCTACAAAAAAGAGTGCGCCCTCGGACCTCTGTTCAAGATGTTCGAGGCAACGCTGGAGCTCATAGTTCCGCTCGTCATAGCTAAAATAGTGGACGAAGGAATCACCGGCGGAAGCACGGGGGTCGTGATAAGATCCTGTCTTGTACTTCTGCTTTTGGGAGCGGTAGGCTTAGGCTTCTCTATAACAGCCCAATATTTCTCCGCCAAGGCGTCGGTCGGCTTCGTCGGCAAGCTCAGATGCGCTCTTTTTGAGAAGGTCGGCACTCTTTCCTATTCCGACATTGACGAGCTCGGCACGTCTACGCTCATAACAAGAATGACTCAGGATGCGAGCAAGGTGCAAAACGGTCTCAATCTCGCGCTGAGATTGCTTCTGCGCTCCCCATTCGTCGTCTTCGGAGCTATGATAATGGCGTTCACGGTGGATTTCAAGGCGGCTTTGACCTTTGCGGCGGTGATACCGCTGCTTTCTATCGTCGTCTTCGGAATAATGCTTATCACCATGCCCCTATACAAAGGAGCGCAAAAAGGAACGGATAAGCTGCTCTCCCGCACCAGAGAAAACCTCTCGGGCGTACGAGTTATCAGAGCGTTCCGCAATGAGGACGAGGAGATATCCGCTTTCCATAGTGAAAACGACGCTCTGACCGCCGTACAAAGACGTGTCGGAAGGATCTCCGCGCTCATGAATCCTCTGACCTACGCGCTCATAAACATCGCGATATTGATCCTCATAAACACCGGGGCTGTACAAGTGTCGCGCGGCGAGCTCACGCAGGGAGAGGTCGTGGCTCTATACAACTACATGTCGCAAATTCTGGTTGAGCTTATCAAGCTCGCCAACCTTATAATAAGTATAACGAAGGCGCTTGCCTCCGCGTCGAGAATCGCGGACGTGCTCGATATCACGCCAACCGAGAACATGGGTACTCTTACCGCTGGTAATGATACCGACCTCGCGGTAGAATTCCGCTCGGTATCCCTCTCGTACAGAGGAAGCTCCGAGCCGTCGCTCGAAAATATAACCTTCTCGGCAAGAAAAGGCGAAACGGTAGGAATTATCGGCGGTACGGGCTCGGGAAAAACGTCTCTCGTCAATATGATCCCCGCCTTCTACAAGGCTACGGGCGGCGAGGTCCTCGTTAACGGCGTCGAGGTCTCACGCTACTCTGCCGAGGCTCTGCGCTCGATCGTGGGAGTTGTTCCTCAATCCGCGGTGCTCTTCTCCGGCAGCATAAGGGACAATATGCGTTGGGGTAACGATTGCGCCGGCGACGAGGATATATTGGACGCCGTAAGAACGGCGCAGGCTCTCGACATTATAAACGCCAAGGGCGGTCTTGACGCTAAGATCGAGCAGGGAGGAAGAAATCTCTCGGGCGGACAAAAGCAGAGGCTGACCATTGCCAGAGCTCTCGTCAGAAAGCCACGGATACTCATACTTGACGACTCGGCATCCGCGCTCGATTACGCCACAGACGCAGCGCTGAGAAGCGCTATCAAGGGACTTAACGGTGACACCACCGTATTCATCGTATCGCAAAGAGCATCCTCAATAATGCACGCGGATAAGATAATCGTGCTCGACGACGGACGCGCAGCAGGCATCGGCACTCACGAGGAGCTGCTCGAAGCCTGTGAGGTCTACCGTGAGATCTACGCTACGCAGTTCACGGAGGTGGGTCATGGCTAAGAAGACAGAAAAAGCTCGTCCCGGCACGATGAAAAAGGTGCTCAGGTACATTGGAAAATACCGTTTACTCCTACCCGTGTCAATTCTTTTGGCAGTCATCAGCGTCGCGCTGACTCTATACGTTCCTACCCTGATAGGTGAGGCGATAGACCTGATCGCCCACGTAAACGAGCCCGAGGTCGCAAGCATTGACCGCATCGTCGGAGTGCTTATCGAGGCGGGGATACTCATCATGATCACCGCGGCGGCGCAGTGGCTGATGAGTACGGTAAATA
The DNA here is from genome assembly GCA_964460165.1 of uncultured Ruminococcus sp. Taxonomy (GTDB): domain Bacteria; phylum Bacillota; class Clostridia; order Oscillospirales; family CAG-272; genus UBA1740. Next base: position 6,612 of record CAYWPS010000046.1, read on the forward strand.
ATAAAATATCCTTTGGAGTAGTAAGGGATATAAGAAACGACGCATTTAACAAGATCGAGACGCTCCCCCTGTCTTATATCGACAAAAAAGCTCACGGCGACGTCGTATCGAGGGTCATCAACGATGCGGATCAATTCGCTGAGGGACTGCTTCTCGGCTTTACCCAGCTGTTCACGGGCATACTCACCATAGTGGGCACTCTCGCGTTTATGATATATCTGAACTGGGTGGTATCTATCGTGGTATTCGTCCTTACGCCTCTTTCGCTCTTCATAGCAAGATTTATTGCCAGCCGTACGTACAGCATGTTCAGAGAGCGCTCCGAGAGCGAAGGCGCGGCAACCGCGTATATTAATGAGATCATAGGTAACGAAAAAACGGTAAAGGCGTTCTCACGCGAATCAAATACGCTTGAGCGCTTCGCCGAGATAAACGCCAAGCTCGAAAAGGCGTCGCTGAAGGCTATATTCTTCTCATCCCTCACCAATCCGACGACGAGATTCGTCAACTCGGTGGTATATGCGGCGGTAGCTCTCGCAGGCGCGCTTATGGCGATACCCGCTATAAACACGGGCGAGACCGTCGCGCTCGTCACGGTGGGTGAGCTCGCATGCCTTCTCTCCTACGCTAATCAGTACACCAAGCCGTTCAACGAGATCTCCGGCGTGCTTGCCGAATTTCAGAACTCCCTTGCCTGTGCTTCCCGCGTCTTCGAGCTCATAGAGGAGAGATCCGAGACGCCCGACAAGGCGGATGCGATAGCGCTTGAGAGGGTCGAGGGCAATGTAAGGCTCACCGACGTAGCCTTCTCATACACCGCGGAAAAGCCATTGATCGAGGATCTCAATCTTACGGTCAAGCCGGGTATGAGAGTCGCTATCGTAGGCCCGACGGGCTGCGGAAAAACGACACTCATCAACCTTTTGATGCGATTCTACGACGTGGATAAGGGCTCTATTTCCGTGGAAGAAAGCGACATCAGGGACGTAACACGCGAGTCACTGCGCGAAAGCTACGGAATGGTGCTCCAGGATACTTGGCTACGAGCCGGAACCGTCAAGGAAAATATTGCTATGGCAAAGCCCGATGCAACCGACGGTGAGATAATCGCGGCGGCAAAGGCGGCACATTCTCACAGCTTCATCAAGAGGCTGAAAAACGGATACGATACCGTAATCGGCGAGGGAGGCGAAGGGCTGTCGCAGGGACAAAAGCAGCTGCTCTGCATCACGAGAATAATGCTATCGCTCCCCCCCATGCTCATACTGGACGAGGCTACCTCGTCAATAGATACCCGCACCGAGATACGCATACAGAGAGCGTTTCTCGGGATGATGGAGGGACGCACGAGCTTTATCGTCGCTCACCGCCTGTCAACCGTAATGGGCGCGGACGTCATCCTCGTCATGAAGGACGGACGGATTATCGAAAGCGGCAAGCACGAGGAGCTGCTCGCAAGGGGAGGCTTCTACTCTGCCCTGTACAACAGCCAATTCGCTCATTAATTTCAAAAACAGTAAGAGGATGAGCCGCTGAAATTCAGTCTGAAGAAGACTGCAATAAGAAAAAAGAGAGGTCATTTTGATATGCCCAAAAAAAGTTAGCTACTTTTGAGGTGCATATCATCTGCTCTCTCTTTTTCTATCTGTGAAGTTTTTTGCCGGCGCAAAAGCGAAGCTGCTTCCCTTCGCTTGCCCATGGGGCAAACTTAGTTTTTGCGCGTTCTCCGCTAAAGATAACACGCATGCGGCTGCCACGCGTTTATCCGGATGCTTCGTTAAATACGGTAGTCGATCTGCACGTCCGTGCCGGTAAGATAGTAAAAATTCTTGTTGGTCGCGTATACTATATGAGAGTCAGCTCCGAAGATGACCTTACCGTTTTTTATCACCAGCTTATATATATCGACCCCGCCCTCGAAAAGCACCTCGCGCGAAGCTGAAGCGACGACCGATGAGGCATGGTCGGTACCCTCTATCCGTGATTGCAGATATACGCTGTCGCCGCCAAGAGTAAGCGTATGCTCGCCAAGTCCGATGGTACAGGAACCAACGCCGTCATATATGATCACGTGAAGGTTCTGAAGCTCGACGTCGGAGCCGAGAGTCAGCGAGGAGCGCATATACAACACAGTATTCATGTCGTAATATCCCTCGCCGACATGCTCGCTCCTGCCCTTGACCGTAAGCTTCTTTACCTCGGGGGTGCTGTCGGAGTCGAGGGTATGCGCTATTGCGCCCTCCATATAGGAATAATAGGCTATATCTATCTCATACTCCGCCTCGGAGTCGGTCATTGCGCCGAAGGCATCGCCGATGCTCTTATAGATCCCTACCTTTTCACCGTTCTTGTAAAGCGCGGTCAATTCAATATCCCGCGTTGCAAGCTCGGGAGCTTCATAGATGAAATACACGCCGAGCTCGGTCGAGGAATGAGGCGTATGGTCTGCGTATATAGAAGCTCCGGACAGTCCGAACGTATCGTACGCAACCTCATCGCCGGAGTGATCGGTCCACGTAATATCAGCGCCGTACCACGTGCCGTCGAGATTCACGTAATTCCATGCGTGAGCCTCGCCGCCGGCATATCCCGTGCCCATAGCGCACTCAACGCCGTTAAGCAAGCAAAGGTACATGAAGCTCTTTGCGTACGACTCGCAGACGCCAAAGCCGTGCATTGCGAGACCCGTCATATTGTGCGCCCACATAGCGGCAACAGGAGTCTCTCCGTCGCTCTCGTAAGCGTATTCCATGCCCTTGACTATAAACGCGGTTATCTCCATCGCTTTTTCAAGATCGGACATATCTTCGTCTATAAGCGACGCGCATTCAAGAGCCATCTTCTCTATAGCCGCGTCGCACTCGCGTCTGTACGCGGCGGTGCTGTAATCCTCTGAAATCAGCAGCAAAAGCTTGTCATTTTGGATCGCGACCGCAGAATCAAGCCAATAATACGCGGGAGTAGATACGTAAAATATCTTCCAGACCGCAGTTGCTTCATCGGAAGTGAGCGAGTAATCCTTAATATCAAACTCTCCGATGATATATTCGCCGTTATTGGGAACTATGTTCTCGTCACCGGCAAAGAAGCTCTCTGCCCTCGCGTTCAGATCCTTATAAAGCGCCTGCATTTTCTCGCCCGATGAATATTTACCGAGCGCATAGTAGCCGTAGGTGCTGTTGCCCGGTCTTGCCGCGAATTCATAAGCGGTGTTACAATAATCGCATACGGGCAAGGAGTCGCCGGAGTAATCACCGCCCGAGCAGGGTTCGGTAAAAACGTGAGATGAATCGTTAGCGCAGGTACGGGAATGAGTGCCGTCGCCGTTGGAGTAATATGCTCCGTAGGAGTGTCCGAATGCCTCTATAAGCGTTCTGCTGTTATACACGCACCGAGTGCAATATTCATACGCCTCCCAGCCGTCCTCCGTGCAGGTAGCCGCCTTAGCATCGTTGGATCTGAGCGTGTGCTCGTGAGCGGGAATGTCATCCGTCTCGGTAAGATCGCAGCGTGAGCAGCTGCGCTTCATTTCGCCCTTGGAGGTGGATGTGGGCTCTTTAGTGATCTCCCAGCCGCCAAAGTCGTGTCCCAAAGCAGACGAAGTACCGAGCAGGAGCGTATCGTTACAAATACGGCACACGCTCTCGGTATACCCCTGCGTCAAGCAGCCGGGCTCGGTAACCGCGGCTTCACCGTATTCGTGATCGCCGTAGGTATCCCCTACCGTCTCACTGCAGTTAAGGCAGGTCGGATACTCCAGGCAATTCCCCTTGCTGACCTTGGTGTGATTACACTGTACGACGCCGCCGAGAAACGAGGTCAATATATTACAGGAAGCGCACATTGCGACCGCCGCGGTCAAAACAACGGTAAGCAACGCTACCTTTAAAGCTCTTTTTTTCATAAAGCCTCCTTAGTGTCTTTCTGACCTTATTATACAGCAAATACGCGCGCAAGTCAAGCAAAAAGAGCTAATGCGCGTATTATTTACGATTTGTACTTGCATTACGCAAAAATATGTGCTACAATATACTCGAAGTTTTGTGCACTTAAGCAAGGGAGGCATCCTATGAACAGTGCGGTTCACAAAAAAATATACAAGACCGTCCTGGACGTTCTCACGACGCGTTCCCTGCCGCACAAGCAGCTCATCGAGGAAGCGGTCATACAGCTTTACGGAGGCATAGACGTAAGCGGACGGGTCGGTGACTTCACGGAAATACGCGGTCTTATCGGCGCGGTGGTCGCGGAGATGAGGAGCGACGGAGTGATACTGCAGGACGCGGGAGTTTATTCTCTCGGCGCTGACGGTCCGATACCGCTCAGAATGGAAAAATGCGAGAAGGAAATCGTCTCGCTGCTCTCCGGCGGCGCGAAGAACAAGTACCAGATACGCTCTCACTTAAGGCGCGTCTTTAAAACGGATACAACCCCGAGCGACTCGGATGACAGAATACTGTACAACTACATGGGGCAGGTGCTCCGCAGACTTACAGAGCTTGGAATCATCGAGCTTGCGGACGGGGCATACGCGCTCAAGGCGAAGACCAGCGCAAGCGCGAACGACCTCAACGAGATGCTGAAGCTGAAATCCGACTTTCTGACACGGATACACCGCAAGGGCGGCGAATTCTTCGAGCACTACATACTCACGCTTCTGAGAAAGAACGAGGAGGCGCACGGAAAGACTGTAACCGAATGTAAGACCATGGGAGGCTCGCTTGACGGCGGTATCGACGGCATGATCAAAACGGTGGACTACCTCGGATTCAGAGAGACGGTATTCATTCAGGCTAAAAACCGCACGGACGTGACCAGCGAGACCACGGTGAGAGGTTTCCTCGGTGCGGTATACGCCAACGGCGGCACCAAGGGTATTTTCGCTACCACCTCGGACTTTCATCCCGGCGCTAAGCTGTTCCTTGGCGGAATAGACAACTGCGTAGGCGTGAACGGCGAGGATATCTTCAAGCTGGCGTGCGCGCATCTGTACGGCATAAAGAAAAAGAGCGGGCAGCTCGTTATAGATAATAAAATTTTGTAAAAACGGAGAATAAAGATGACAGTAAACGAAACCAAGCAAAGAATTGAAAACGAGCTTAAGGCGGTGGCGGAGAGCTTCGGCGACGCGGCGTCACTTGTAAAGTACGGCGTTGACGTAGAGGTAAACAATATCGAGGGCGCGCCCGTTGACGTTACGTATATATTCGGTTCTCTTTCCATAGGACCCGAGGGCGCCGAGGATGACGACAGACTCTATCTCCCTCTTGATGCGGAGCTCGACGACAACGATACCGTAAACGAGGAGAGATTCGAGGAAAATCTCGCAATGTTCAAGCAGAGAGCCGAGGCTATCAGAGCAAGAATCCTCGCGTCCGACGACTATAACGCGGAGATAAAGACGATCATCGAGGAATTCGATAATGATATGGATAAAAAGTACCGTGAGGAGCTTGAGAGGATCAACAAGATAGCAAAGAGAAACCTCACTATCGCGGCTATCACGGCGGCAGCGGCGGCAGTGATCGCGATCGTAATTCTCGTAGCCGACAAGCTCGCGTGAGGTGTGCGATGACAACGTTAGATGCTGTAAGTAAGATGCAAGCCACGGTTACGGCTGCCAAGGAAAGGCTCGGTGGCAACGGCTTCGTTATGTCTGTGGAAACCGATTATATGAACTCGATGCTGAGGACCGTAGACGACGCAAAAAAAGCCAAGTACGCGACCGTATCGCTCGTTGTAGGCGCGGAGGGCTGCGAAAAGGACGAGGAGTACTGCATGTCGCTCGGAGCTATGATAACCCGCAAGGGTATCGACGAGGCGCAGCTTGATAAGGATATCGAAAGCTTTAACACTATGGTAGATGAAGCGCTCGAGACGCTCGCAAAATACGAGGACAAAAACGAGGGACTCGCGTATCTTACCGCGAAGGCGAGCGAGGAATACGAAAAGCTTGTGGCAAAAATAGAGGAGGATCAGAAAAAGAGCCGTAAGGTCGCTATGATCGGCAACATCGTCTTTATCATAGGTATTGCCCTGCTCTTTATCATTTCTTTCTTAAGATAATATGGCACTTGATTTTTCAAAGTACACGCCAAGGCGTCCGTCCAGCTGTGAGAGCTGTGAGTTCTACACCTACGACGAGTACACCGAGGAATATTCCTGCTCGCTGAGTCTTGACGAGGACGAGATGGGCGACTTTCTCGAAGGACAGACGAGCTCATGCAAATACTACCGATATTACGACGAATACAAGAGCGTAAACAAACAAATTTGATTTAGTGATTTTTTATAAAGGCGATGCTCCGTTTTTGGTGAGAGTGTCGCCTTTATTTGCCTTTTTTTGAAAAAAATATCAAAAAAATTATTTTTCGCACTTGAGGATTTGCGAGCATTTGCGAGATTTCAAGAGAAAACGAGAGCTTTGGTTTTCTAAATCAAATTACCTCAAAAAAAGTTTCAAAAAAGCATTGACATTCGGGATAGTGTGTGCTATAATAAACAAGCTTGAAAAAAGACTTGTATAGAAGTTATCTATACGAAATCACAAAACGGAGGAAAATCAAATGTCCACTTTTATGGCTAACGCTAACAACATCGAGCGCAGATGGTTTGTTATCGATGCAGCAGGTC
>CAYWPS010000047.1:0-13215 GCA_964460165.1 uncultured Ruminococcus sp.
GCGCCTCTGCCCATTACCTCAACCACGTTACATCTCGCGTGCGACTCACAGGTGTCGCGGAGCTTATCCACGAGCTCGACCACCGTGTTCATCGCGGTGTCAAAGCCGATAGTGTTATCCGTAGAGGTGATATCGTTATCTATGGTACCGGGGATGCCTATGCAAGGTACGCCGTGCGCGGTGAGGTCGGTAGCTCCTCTGAACGTACCGTCTCCGCCAATGGCAACGATACCGTCGATGCCGAACTCACGGCAGGTCTCGACCGCTCTCGCCATACCCTCGGGAGTCTTGAACTCGGGGCAGCGGTCGGAGTAAAGTATCGTACCGCCCTTGTTTATAATATTCGACACGTCTCTGAACTCCAGCTTTCTGATGTCGCCGTCGATGAGTCCCGAATATCCTCTGTATATTCCCATGACCTCAACGCCGTGAGAAAGAGCCGTGCGTACGACCGCTCTTATAGCGGCGTTCATGCCGGGAGCGTCACCGCCCGACGTAAGCACGCCAATTCTTTTAAATTCCTTCATTGTCTTTCCTTTCGCCACCGTGGCGGGTAATTTTATCGAACGCTATTATTATACAGCATACTCTCGCTTTTTTCAAGAAGAAAAAACAATTTTGTACACTTTTTTGTTTATTTTTCGGAAAAGCAGACCTTCTCACCGTTTTTTACACGTGCCGCGCGCCCGTGCGCCGTAAAAAATATGGGCTCGTATAACAAAATATATTGTGAAATGTGACAAAAATAGAACGCGACAATTGACAAATCGGATTTTGGGTGATATAATTATTGTAAAATGCGTAATTTGGTCTTTTACAGACCGATCACCGCAGGGCATTGACACACAAATTAAGAATCTGACGGATAATGGAGGAAACCTATGAATATCGCAATCATCGCCGACAATAACAAAAAAGAGCTTATGGCGCAATTTTGCATTGCTTATTGCGGAATTCTCAGTCGCCACCACCTCTGCGCCACGCATATAACCGGAAAATATATATCCGATGCTACGGGACTTGATATAGAGACCTTCCTTGCCGGAAGCGCGGGAGGCGTCGATCAGATCGCGGCTAAGGTCTCCTACAACGAGATCGACCTCGTCTTCTACTTCAGAAGCACCGATCCCGCCGCGGAGAGCCTCGAGGCTGAGACTAACCTGCTCCGCCTTTGCGACGTTTACAACATCCCCGTCGCTACCAACATTGCTACCGCGGAGTCTCTCGTAACCTCTCTCGGCAACGGCGACTTCAACTGGCGCGAGTTTATCAACCCGACCAGCGAATATAACAAAAAGAAAAAGACCGGTAGAATATAGCTTACCGCCGGAAAGACTGTCACCACCTGACAGTCTTTTGCTTTAAAAAGCCTCTTTTTGCAAAAAGGAGATACTATGTCAGAAAACGTAAGGCTCATACTCACGGTAAACTCCGTGATCGACAATCTTGACGGCTCAGGACTCTCAGAGGGCGACCCGGAGATAAATATATTCACTACCGACGGTACGCTCACACTCGGCGAGAAGGGCAAGAAGCTCACCTTCACCGAGACGTACGAGGGACAGACGACCTCAACCGCCATCTATATAACAGACGGAAAGGTGCTCCTGCAAAAGCGCGGCGCGATAGAGTCGGATATGACCTTCCGCGAGGGCGCGGAGATAAGCACGCTGTACCGGGTCGGTCCTTACGCCTTCGACATGGTCGTGAGGACGAAGAGGATACGGTGCTCGCTTGACGGGGGCGGCGGAGAATTACAGCTCCTGTACACCATGAACGTCGGCGGTCAGGAAAAGAGCGTCAGAATGAAGATAGCCGCAAAGCGAGCAAAGTAACACCCGCGGCACTAAAAGCAACCCTTGCGACAAGATCCATGCCGTACGGCTGATCGCAAAAAGGATGTAACCTATGGAACTGAACGATTTTAAATCAATACTGAAAACGGGCGATATCACGGGCACATATATCTTCTCGGGCGAGGAGGATTATCTCAAGAGATATTACCTCACGGCTTTACGCGAGAAGGCGGTAACGGACGACTCCTTCTCCGCCTTCAACCATGCTGTATATGATGGCGAGGAGATAGATTTCGCCTCTGTGCGTGACGATATAATGTCACCGCCGATGTTCGAGCCTTACAAAATGGTTGAATGGCGCTACCCCGATTTTGAAAAAATGAAGGAGAGCGACCTTGCCGAGCTCGACAAGCTGCTCGACCTTGTGGCAAGCACCGATTACGCCGTGCTCGCATTCCTCGTATCCGAGGGGGATATCGACCTTGGCACGCCGAAAAAGGAAAGCAGGTTCGTCAAGCGCTTCGGCGACAGAATAAGAATACTCAACTTTGATAAGTCGACCGACGCTCAGCTGCTCTCATGGCTGAAAAGACACTTTGACGCCGAGGGCGTGTCGGTTACGGCAGACGTGCTGAACGCTCTCATCTTCCGCGCGGGACACTCCATGACCGTGCTGAATAACGAGGTCATCAAGCTCTGCATGCTCGCGGGAGCGAGAGGGCAGAAGGAGATCTCGGTACGCGACGTAGAGCTCACAGCCTCGTCAACCCCCGAGTGCGACACCTTCGCGCTCTCAAACGCGATACTTGAGAGAAACAAGAAGGGGGCTTTCACCGCCCTTGAGGAGATGAAGTCCAGAAGGCTCGACCCCATCATGATACTCGGTATGATGGCTAAGACCTACACCGATATCGTGAACGTGGTGATGATGCTCGGCGACGGAGTAAATTCCAACGATATACAGACGGCAACCAAGATGAACCCGTATAAGCTTAAGCTCTATATCCAGGCTGCCAAGAGATTTACGCCCGAGAAGGCAAACGCGATACTCTCGGAGCTCGCCAGAGTTGACACGGGCGCGAAGTACGGCGGAGTCACCGGCTATACCGCCATTGAAATGTTTATAGCAAAATGTCTTTAAATAAAGGAGAAGCAATGAAGCTGTTAAGAAGATTTATAGCGCTCGCGCTGATCGCGGCGGCGCTCACGTCATGCCTCGCGGGATGCGGCAGAAGGTACACACTTGACGAATACACCGTGGACGAAAGCACAGAGGATAAGGACTACTACTACGTCGCTATGGCGGTTGAAAAATACGGCGTCATCATACTGAAGCTTGATGCGGTCAACGCCCCCGTCACAGTCAAGAATTTCGTCAAGCTCGTCAGAGAGGGCTTCTACGACGGACTCACGTTCCACAGAGTTATCGAGGGCTTTATGATCCAGGGCGGAGACCCCAACGGTGACGGAACGGGCAGCTCGGACGAGAATATCACGGGTGAGTTCCTGTTAAACGGATACAACAATTCCATCAAGCACGAGAAGGGCGTTATCTCCATGGCGAGAAGCGACAGCTACAACTCCGCCTCCTGCCAGTTCTTTATCTGTAACGACACGAGCTCGAGCGTATCAAAAAGCCTCGATTATAAGTACGCGGCATTCGGGCACGTCGTAGAAGGCATCGAGGTAGTGGACGCCATCACCTCCGCCACGGCAAAATACGGCGACTCAAACGGCACCATCGCAAACAAAAAGAAGCAGGCAAAGATAACCGAGATGAAGGTTATCATATACGAAGAATAATATAATGTAAACCAAGGTAGTCAAAGCACACCTTTCGAGACGGTTATGAGTAAGTTATTTATACCCGAAGGCTACACCCCCGCGCTCGACCTTTACAGGACGCAGAGGGCAATATCCTTCATAAAGCAGAATTTTCAAGAGAGTCTGGCACGGGCTCTCAACCTGAAGCGCGTGTCGGCTCCGCTGTTCGTCACCGAGGCGTCGGGACTCAACGATAACCTCAACGGCACGGAGCGTCCCGTCAGCTTCGACATCCCCGACGCTCACGAGATGGGGCAGGTCGTCCACTCTCTCGCGAAGTGGAAAAGACTGGCGCTCAAGGAATACGGCTTCTACGTCGGATACGGTCTTTATACCGATATGAACGCGATAAGACGCGACGAGGAGCTCGACAACATACATTCGATATACGTCGACCAGTGGGACTGGGAAAAGGTCATAACGAGAGAGGAAAGAACTCTTGGCTACCTCAGGGACACCGCCCAGACGATAGTGGACTGCATCTGTGATACCTGCGAGGCTCTGCACCGCGAGTTTCCCGAGCTGTCGGTGAGCCTTGAGAGAAGCATGGCGGCAGTCACCTCACAGCAGCTCGAGGATATGTACCCCGCCCTCACCCCGAAGGAAAGAGAGGACGCTTTCTTAAAGGAGCACAAGACCGCGCTTATAATGCAGATAGGCGGCAGGCTCAGGAGCGGCAAGCCGCACGACGGCAGAGCGCCCGACTACGACGACTGGGAGCTCAACGGTGACATAATGTTCTACAACGAGAGGCTCGGCAGAGCCTTCGAGATATCCTCAATGGGTATCAGAGTGGACGAGGAGTCGCTCGACCGCCAGCTCACCGAGCGCGGATGCGACGACAGGCGCTCGCTCCCCTTTCATAAGATGCTGCTCGCGGGCGAGCTCCCGCTCACCGTCGGCGGAGGTATAGGTCAGTCGAGGCTCTGTATGCTGATGATGGGCTCGGCTCACATCGGCGAGGTACAGTCGAGCATCTGGGACGAGGAAACGAGGCGTGGCTGTAATGCCGCCGGCATAAGGCTGCTATGACCGCCCGTTACGGCTCGGCAGCGTATTCTCGCGCCAAGACGCACGTTGACCGCGCCTGATCAAATTTTACAATTTAGCAACATATGTAGCGTTTAAGCTCAAAACAGAGCCCTGCGGGGCTCTTTTTTATGTTTTTTTGATTTTTTTGGCATCTTGATTATTATTTATATTTCACGAGCAAAATAACAGTGTTGACAAATTGTTAAAAATGTTGTACAATGGATAGGCTTTCCACTTTCACGGAAAAGTATCAAACACAATACAGAAAAGAGGAGCAAAATGAAAAAGATCATTTCTATTATCCTCATCCTTTCCCTTTCTCTCTTCGCCTTGGCGGCGTGCAAGAAGGATAAGGATGACGACACCACAGTTACGGAGAAAAGCTATTCTCTCGCGCTCGCGGTCGATACGACCGTCGGCGAGGACGACAACAAGGTCACCAATTACGTAGCAGCTCTCGTACTTGACGAGGCTAACAAGATCGTTGCGGTTCGCATCGATTGCATCGAGACCACTCCGACCGTTGAAAACGGCGCCGTTAAGGACGTAGATGCCGTTTTATCCAAGGTCGAGCTCGGCGACAGCTACGCTATGACCTCCGGCTCCTTCGCGAAGCAGACCAATGCTTTCGAGGACGCTATCGTCGGCAAGACGGCTGACGAGGTTGCGGCGCTTGACCTCACCCTTGTTTCCGGCTGCACCATGCCTTACTCTCCCTATTCCTTCAAGGCAGTTATCGCAAAGGCGTTCGCTTCCGCAAACAAGACCTCCTTCAAGACCTCCGAGTCCTTCACTCTCGGCGTTGCCGCTACCATGAGCGTTTCCGACGGTAAGGTTACCGCTTACTACGCAGGCACCGTTGTTGCGGGCGGCAAGATCGTTGCGGATATCATTGATTGTAACGAGGTTTCCTTCACCGTTTCCGACGGCGCTGCCGTTGCCGGTGAGTACAACGGAACCAAGGTCGAGCTGGGCGACAGCTACGCTATGACCTCCGGCTCCTTCGCGAAGCAGACCGAGGCTTTCGAGAACGCTATCGTCGGCAAGACGGCTGACGAGGTTGCGGCGCTTGACCTCACCCTTGTTTCCGGCTGCACCATGCCTTACTCTCCCTATTCCTTCAAGGCAGTTATCGCAAAGGCTATTGCCAACGCGAGATGACCGATCGCCGAAAACAGATCGCGGAGCTGCTCCCTTCGGGCGCAGGCAATGCTAAAAGTATAAGAGGTGGAAATTCCCGTAATTTCCACCTTTTGACTCTTTTTTTCAGTGACTCAGCCCCATTTAAACGGAAAAGTTTGTTATGAAAAAAACACTCGCTATATTTCTTCTTTTTGCGTTTTTCTTCACCTTTTGCATGACGGGGTGTGATAAAAGCAAAAAGGAATACAAAACGCAGACGAAGGATATCTCTTACATTTATTTCGATACGGTGTCTATCATATCATCTTACGGCGATACCTCAGAGGAAGAATTCGCCATCTACGCCAAGGAGGCGGATTCTCTGCTGGGCAGATACCACAAGCTCTTTGATATCTACCACGAGTATTCCGGCATAAGCAATATTTATACAATCAACAAAAACGCGGGAGTATCGCCCGTCGAGGTCGACGACGATCTGATAGAATTTCTTGAATATTGCAAACAATTATATACAACTACATGCGGAAAGACCAATATTATGCTCGGCAGCGTGTTAAAAATATGGCACGATCATCGCGAGTTGGCGAGCGAGGATCCGTCGTCCGCAGCCGTGCCCGATCACGACAGGCTCACCGAGGCGGCAAAGCACGCGTCCATCGATGCGCTCGTTATCGATAAAGACGCTAAGACGGTATATATAACGGACCCGGAGGCGTCCATTGACGTGGGCGCGATAGGTAAGGGATACGCCACCGAAAGACTGTACGAAAGGCTGAGATCGCTCGGCGCGGATTCCATCGCTCTTAATATCGGCGGAAATCTCCGGACGATAGGCGTCAAGCCGAGCGGGGAAAAATGGGTCAGCGGAATTACCAACCCGGACAGGCTTTCAACCCAAAGCTTCGTGTGCAGAGTAAAGATCGGCGACACCTCGCTCGTAACCTCGGGTAACTATGAAAGATATTACACGGTAGGCGGGGTAAAATACCACCACATCATCGACCCCGTGACGCTTATGCCCGCCGGATACTTCTCGTCCGTGTCGGTCTTCACAGAGGACAGCGGTCTTGCCGACGCGCTCTCCACCGCCCTGTTCTGTATGTCCTACGAGGACGGTCTCGCCCTCATCGAGAGTCTCGGCGGAGTGGAAGCCATCTGGGTGGATACGGAATACAACGTAACCTACACGTCGGGTGTGGAATTCGCGGAATAACCGATATCACGGGCGGATACGTCGCTTGGGCGCCGCGATACCGTGTTTTCGGCGTTACACACCGAGCCGCGTTTGGTAAAAACTTAAAATGAAAACTTGGAAACTGCGTCTTGACATAGGCGCAGTTTTGCGTTATAATAGGGATGGTTTATCTAAAATATTTGAAATATTCGTGCAAAATAATATAAAATTTGTTAAAATTGTAACAAACACATTGGCTTGCCATATATTTCAAAAAAAAGCGAAAGGAAGACTATATGTTTGGGTTCAAGTTTTTAGGAAAGACCCATATTCCGCACAATAAGAACACAGCGGAAATGTCCCCTCTTAAGATGACGCCCCCAAAGGAAGTGCTCCTGTCGATGTCTCAGCACATAGGCGCGCCCGCCACACCGATAGTGAAGGTCGGCGACGAGGTGAAGGTGGGACAGCTCGTAGCTGAGCCCTCGGGCTACGTATCATCTCCCGTATACTCCTCGGTTTCGGGCAAGGTGACCAAGATCGACACCTATCTGCGCCCCGACGGCAAATCCGTGCCCGCTATCAGAATAGAGAGCGACGGACTTATGACCGTGGCTGAGGGCATCACTCCCCCCGAGGTCACCGACCTCGACTCCTTTATCGAGGCTATACGCTCCTCGGGTCTGGTAGGACTAGGAGGCGCGGGATTCCCCACCTCGGTAAAGCTTGACGCGGTCAAAAAGGGCGGCATACATACCATAGTGATAAACGGCGCGGAGTGCGAGCCCTATATCACGAGCGACACGAGAACCATGCTTGACGACTCAGGGTCGGTATACGACGGCGTCACGCTGCTAGAACGGTACGTTCCCACCGCGGAGAAAATAATTTTCGGCATAGAAAACAACAAGCCCGCGTGCATCGAGGAGATGGCGAGAATATTCCGGGACAACGCGAAGGTCTCGATCCTTCCCCTTCCCTCTCTCTACCCTCAGGGTGCCGAGAAGGTGCTCATCTATAACGCCACGGGACTCGCGGTCCCCGAGGGAAAGCTCCCCGCGGACGTGGGAGTTCTCGTTATAAACGTGACCTCGCTCGCAGTCCTCGCAAAATATATCAAGACCGGTATGCCGCTTGTTGAAAAGTGCGTAACCGTTGACGGAAGCGCCGTCAAGGAGCCGAAAAACGTTATAGCTCCCATCGGTACGCCACTCTGCGATATTATTGAGTTTGCGGGCGGTCTGTCCGAGGAGGCGGGCAAGGTCCTCTTCGGCGGTCCTATGATGGGCGTGCCCGCGTGCTCGCTCGACGAGCCTATCTCGAAGACCACCAACGCCATAACCGTCTTAAGCGTCAAGGATTCCATAGAGCGCGAGGCTACCGCGTGCATCCACTGCGGCAGATGCGTCTCGGCTTGTCCTATCGGTCTTAACCCCACAGCCTTCTCGAAGGCTCTTAACCTCGGCACGGAAGACAAGATGGCAAGGCTTGAGGAATACAGCGTAAATCTCTGTATGGAGTGCGGCTGCTGCTCCTTCGTGTGCCCCGCAAGCCGTCCCCTTGTACAGAACAACCGCCTTGCCAAAGCCGCTCTCCGCGACTACAAGGCGCACAAGGCTACACTTAAGTAAAGGAGATAGAAATGGAAAAGTTAATTGTATCTACCTCTCCTCACATTCACACCAATACGACCACACAGAAGATAATGAGAGACGTGCTTATCGCTCTCACGCCCGCGTGGATAGCGGCAGTCGTCTTCTTCGGTCTTAAGGCGCTGCTCAACATCGTCCTCTGCGTAGGCGTATGTCTTCTCTCGGAGTTCCTCTTCAACCTCATCGTGAAGAAAAAGCAGACCGTCTCCGACCTCTCGGCTTGCGTTACGGGTCTTCTCCTCGCTCTCAGCCTCCCCGCAAGCGTTAACGCATGGCACTGCATCGTAGGCTCGGTATTCGCTATCGTGGTTGTCAAGTGCCTCTTCGGCGGCATCGGCTGCAACTTCGCCAACCCGGCGGTCACTGCAAGAATACTTCTTCTCACCGCCTTCTCGACAAGCATCGTCGGCGGCACTCTCACAAACTTCCAGAACGCAGATCTTGTTGCGGGCGCGACTCCCCTCGAGGTGATCAAATCGGGCGACGTTAACACACTCCCCTCTCTTGTCGATATGCTAATCGGTAACAGAGCCGGCGCTATCGGCGAGACCTGCGCCATCGCCCTTATACTCGGCGGTATCTACCTTATCGTGCGCAAGGTCATCAGCTGGCACACTCCCGTTATCTTCATCGGTACGGTGTTCGTGCTCTCTCTTATCATCAAGCAGGATATTTCTCTTGCTCTTTACGAGGTTCTCGGCGGCGGAGTTATCATCGCGGCGTTCTTTATGGCTACCGACTACTCCACCACGCCCATAAACAAATACGGAAAGATGGTATTTGCCTTCGGCTGCGGTCTTATCACAGTGCTTATCCGCTTCTGGGGCTCTTATCCGGAGGGTGTCTCCTTCGCCATCCTTCTTATGAACATCCTTTCTCCTTACATTGAAAAATGGTGCGCAGGAAAGCCTCTCGGAAAGGAGGGGAAGAAGAATGAAGAAAAGTAATTTAATGCCCTCCGTCGTTCTCGGCGTTATCTGCCTTATCGTAGCCCTTCTTCTCTCGGTGGTAAATATGTTTACCGCTCCCGTAATAGAGGAAGCGCAGAACGCGGCGGCAAACGCGGCGCTGCTCGAGGTTCTCCCCGGGGGTAAAAACTTTGAGGAGATCGAGATCACCGCGGATTACCCCTCGGCAGTCACCAAGGGCTATAAGGCTGACGGCGGCTACGTATTCCAGATGTCCGTCGCGGGCTACAAGCCCGGGCTGGTCATTATGTGCGGTATCGACTCCGACGGTAAGATAGTCGGCGTCAAGCACATTCAGTCGAGCGAGACCTACGGTCTGGAGAGCGAGCTTAACGGCGTTTATATCGGCAAGGACGCCGACTCCTTAGAGCTTATACTCGCTACCGGCGCCTCTAAAAACTCCAACACATCCAACGCTTATTATACCGCTATGGACGCAGCCCTTAAGGCTTACACGTTATCCACCGGCGGTACCATAGACAACAGAACGCCCGAGCAAAAGCTCCAGGATAATTGCAACGGCGCTCTCGGCACCTCGGGGCTTACCTTTACCGCTCTGTTTGAGAGCTGGTCAGAATTTGGCGATGCCAAGATCTACACCTCCGCCTCCGGCGTGGTCGTAAGCGTAGGCGATTCCTACATCGGATATCTGAACGGAAGCAGCACTCCCGTGGGAGACGTAAGCGACGTTCCCGCGGCAGCGTCCGCGGCTTATGACGCATACTCGTCCTTGGAAAAGATCGATCTGTCCTCCTTTACCGGAATAGGAAAGTCCGTTAAATCCGCTTATAAGAACGCATACGGCGAATATATGTTCTCTCTCTCAACGAAAGGCTTTGAGTGGGCTCCGTCCGCTATGGTAATAGAGCTTATCGTTGATTCCGACGGCGTTATCGTAAGCTGCGTAACAGTCTCCCACAGCGAATCCGGAGGATACGGATCCGTCTGCGGAGAGCCCGAGTACTATGAACAGTATATAGGAAAGACGGCAAGCACTTACACCGACGTCCCCAACATCATCGCTACCGCCGATGGTGTTGATCCCGGTCTCACCGGCGGAGCTACACAGACCTCTAACGGATACAAGACCGCTCTCGCTCACGCGTTTGACGCGTTTGAAAAAATCACGCAGGAAGGAGCAGACCAATAATGACTAACAACAAAAAATTAATGATCCTCCTCCGCGGCATTATTGCCGAGAACCCCGTTCTTATACTTATTCTCGGCACGTGTCCCACCCTCGCGACCTCCACCTCGGTCATATCGGCTTTCTCAATGGGACTTGCGGCAACGATAGTTCTCGTATGCTCAAACGTCGTTATCTCTGCGCTCCGTAAGGTTATTCCCGAGACCGTAAGAATTCCATGCTACATCGTAATTATCGCCGCGTTCGTTACCGCGGTGCAGATGCTCCTTCAGGCATTCCTGCCCTCGATATACGATATGCTGGGCGTATATCTCGCGCTTATCGTAGTCAACTGCATCATCCTCGGCAGAGCCGAGATGTTCGCGAGAAAAAACAGCGTTATCGACTCCGCTCTTGACGGCGTGGGTATGGGCGTCGGCTTCCTCGTCGCTCTCGTGCTTATGGCGACCGTAAGAGAGGTGCTCGGCAACGGCTCCTTCGCGGGCTTCGAGATACCCTTTATGCAGTATATAAAGATCCCCGTGCTCACTCAGGCTCCCGGCGGCTTCCTCGTCTACGGTATTCTCATTGCCGTGATGAACAAGCTCACGGAGAAAAAGGGCGGCGTAAAGAGAAAGTCCTTCTCCTGCGAGGGCTGCCCCTCAAGCCATATCTGCAACAAGACCTCCTGCTCTGAGGTTACCGAGCTCGCGGCAGAGGCTCTGGATACCGCGGTGGAAAGCAAGGAGATAGAAAACGCTGAGATAAAGGAGGTATCCGAAAATGCTTAAGGAATTGATACTTATCCTTATGGGCGGCGTGCTTATAAACAACTACGTCCTCCAGCAGTTCCTCGGTATCTGCCCCTTCCTCGGCGTATCCAAGAAATTCGATCAGGCGTCCGGCATGGGCATCGCGGTAACCTTCGTTATGCTTTGCGCGACGGCGGTCACCTGGCCCATCTACACCTACGCTCTCGTTCCCCTGAACCTCGCTTATCTTCAGACCATCGTATTCATACTCGTTATTGCCGCTCTCGTTCAGTTCGTTGAGATAGTTCTCAAGAAGTTCATACCCGCGCTCCACAGATCGCTCGGCGTATATCTTCCCCTTATCACTACCAACTGCGCGGTTCTCGGTGTTACGCTCAACAATATCACCGCAGGCTATAACTTCATCCAGTCTATGATATCCTCGCTCGGCGTGGGGCTCGGCTTCCTTCTCGCGATGGTCCTCTTTGCGGGAGTGCGCTCGAGAATCGAGAACTGCCCCTCTCCCAAGCCCTTCAAGGGTATTCCGATAACTCTCGTGGCTGCCTCCATCGTCGCTCTGGCATTCTTCGGCTTTGCCGGCGTGGTGGAAAACCTGCTCGCTTAAAGGAGGTACAGACATGATCTTAGAGATACTCATTCCTATCCTTCTTCTCGTCGGCATCGCGCTTCTGTGCGCCGTTCTTCTCACTGTCGCGAGCATCTTCTTCGGCATCAAGGAGGACGAGACCGCCGTGGCTGTCCGTGACTGCCTGCCCGGCGCAAACTGCGGCGCGTGCGGATACTCCGGCTGCGACGGCTACGCGAAGGCTCTCGCCGAGAAGGCGACCCACGCCACCAATCTCTGCGTTCCCGGCGGCGACGGCACGGCAAAGGAGATCGCCGCCATCCTCGGAGTTGAGGCGGCAGACGTTGTCGAGAAGGTTGCTTACGTTGCCTGTAACGGCACGTGCGACGCGGTACAGAGAAAATACGAATACAGAGGTCACAAGACCTGCCGCACCGCCAACATGGCGTACAGCGGTGATAAATTCTGCACCTTCGCCTGCCTCGGCTACGGCGACTGCGCCGCGGTCTGCCCGCAGAACGCTATTTCCGTCGAGGACGGAATCGCTCACGTTGACCCCCGCAAGTGTATAGGCTGCGGAATATGCGTGCGCGAGTGTCCGAACGGCATCATCCATCTCATCAACGACACCGAGCGTGTGGTTGTCGAGTGCTCGAATCACGACAAGGGCGCTGCCGTACGTAAATACTGTACTAACGGATGTATCGGCTGCATGAAGTGTCAGAAGACCTGCCCGGAGGGAGCGATAACGGTACAGAACAATCTCGCCGTTATAGACTACAATCTCTGCACGGGCTGCGCGGCGTGCGTTGAGGTCTGTCCCGTACACTGCATACACGAAGGCAACTTTATCTGCGGAGCGCACTTCTGATAAGGGCGCGGCGACGGATCGCGGCGGTGTTGCGTTTATCGTCCCCGCGGGTATAAATCGGCTGTAATTCAACTCATTTTAAACGTAAACTTCACACGGGGCGTCCGTAACAGGCGTCCCGTGTATTAAAGAAAGCTATAGAAAGGAGATAAGAACGTGAATAAAGAATCGATCAAGGGCTTTATATCCAAGCACCGCATCGACCTCATCGTTATTGCCTCCCTTCTGTTGCTTTCGCTTACCGTGCTCATAGTTGTAAGTCTCACGAGAAGGGAGGGCGCGGTCGCCGCC
>CAYWPS010000048.1:0-13067 GCA_964460165.1 uncultured Ruminococcus sp.
GGGCCTGCGAGGTCCTCGGGGTTGCCCCATCTGCCTGCGGGAGTCTTGGTCTCGGTGATGAAGATGTCGAAGGGATGCTTCGAGCCGTCGGGCTGAGTCTCGCGAAGGGGAGCGGTCTGGGGAGTAGCTATGTAGCCGGGGCCGATAGCATTGCACTGAATGTTGTACTGACCGTACTCAGACGCAATGTTTCTGGTAAGCATCTTAAGTCCGCCCTTCGCGGATGCGTAAGCAGAAACGGTCTCGCGGCCGAACTCACTCATCATAGAGCAGATGTTGATGATCTTACCGGCGCCCTTCTTTATCATAGAGGGGATAACTGCCTTGGAAACGATGAAGGGAGCATTGAGGTCAACGTCGATGACCTGTCTGAACTCGGAAGCCTTCATTTCGATCATGGGGATTCTCTTGATTATGCCGGCGTTGTTTACAAGGATGTCGATAACGCCGACCTCTTTTTCGATCTGAGCAACCATAGCGTTCACGCCGTCCTCGTCGGTAACGTCGCATACGTAACCGTGAGCCTTGATGCCGTCTGCCTCGTAGGAAGCGAGACCCTTGTCAACGAACTCCTGCTTGATATCGTTGAAAACGATGGTTGCGCCCGCTGTCGCAAGACCCTTCGCGATAGCGTAACCGATACCGTATGATGCGCCCGTGATAAGAGCTACCTTGCCCTCAAGATTAAAAATCTGTGTGTTTGCCATTTCGTTTTCTCCTTTACTTTTATCTTAATTCTTTGGTTTCGATATGGTCCATATCGGTGAATTCCTGATTCTCACCGCACATTGCCCAGATGAACGAGTAGTTCCTCGTGCCCACGCCGGAGTGGATAGACCAAGAGGGAGAGATGACCGCCTCCTCGTTGTGCATAACGATGTGTCTTGTTTCCTTAGGCTCGCCCATCATGTGGAATACAGCGTCGTTTCTGTCCATGTCGAGATAGAGATAAACCTCCATTCTTCTGTCGTGAGTATGGCAGGGCATGGTGTTCCAGTTTGAGCCGACCTCGAGCTGAGTAAGACCCATTGCAAGCTGGCAGGACTTCATCACCTCGGGATGTATGTACTGATTGATGACTCTCTTGTTACAGTCCTCAACAGATCCGCAGGGAACCTTGCGCGCCTTGGTGATATCTATCTTAACGATAGGGTACTGAGTATGAGCGGGGCAAGAGGTCATATAGAACTTTGCGGGATTCTCGGGATCAACGCTCTTGAAGGTGATGACCTTATTACCCATACCAACGTAGATGCCGTCTCTGGGATTCATCTCGTATTCGGTGCCGTCAATGGTGATGATACCCTTGCCGCCGATGTTGATGCAGCCGAGCTCACGTCTTTCAAGGAAGTAATCTGCAGCAAGCTCCTTGCCTGCCTCAAGCTTAAGCTCCGCAAACACGGGCATCATACCGATTACTATAATTCTGTCGATATGGCTGTAAACCATTCTGATATTGTCCTTGGTAAAGAGGTTCGCTATATGGAACTCCTCTCTGAGTCTGTCTGTTGTGTAATATTTGACGTCTTTAGCGTTAGCGGCGTCTCTGACTTCCATTCCTTCATTCTCCTTTTTTATGTATTTACCGTAAACCTCAATCTGCGTAAGAGCCGCGAAGGACAGAGAGCCGTCCTCGAGTCTTTGCTGCTTGAAGCCGGTGAGCTTTACCATTTCAGTTGTTTTCGGCTCGAAGCTTACCTTCTGACCGTCGGCAGTGCCGATAAGATCCGCATGAACGCTCGTTCCGTCCGAGAACTCAACGTCACATTCCTTCCAATAGGTGTCGTGCGGGAAATCCGCGCGAAGGAAGAGAACGACCTCTGATACCTCAACGTCGGTACCGAAGTGCAGTTCATATTCGAGGTCCTCACGAAGACCGCCGCCCCAAGAGTGATAGGGGAAGAAGCCGTGGTTGGAATTGTCTATTACGCCGTCGATCGCGTTGCGCTCAAAGAAGCAAGGATCTTCACGGGTAACGAAATTGGCAACCGCGTGGGGATAGTATTTCGGTACGTTGTGTCTATCGTGCGAGTTAAGCGAAATAAGACGCTCGGCATAGATCTCTGCATCGGCGGGCTCGGATACCGCTATCCTGTGGTCGTCGCCGTCGAACGCGCCCGGAGCGTAGCACGCCTGCCTTTCTCTGTCGAAGGGCACGAGAAACTCAAACGTTCCGTCGGGAACGTAAACGATGGATTCGGCAAGTGTCGGATCAAGCTTCAGCTTAACGAAGGCGCTGTCACAGAGCTCTATCCTGAACTTGTCACCGGGCTCGTATTCACCGTGGAAATGCTCGTCTATTTCATTTCCGTAAGCCTTAAACTTAACGTCGCCGTTTTCACGAATCAGCTTTAAGTTAATTATGTCAATCACCCCTTTTCACCTTATATATTAACATAACTTTTAAAATAAATCAACCTCTTTTGGAAATTAATTGAAGCCAAACTTTCGAGTGCCATTGACAAGCGTGTCGAAATGGTGTAGAATTGATTTATAAAACGCTTGCGGGAAGGGAGAGTAAAATGAGCGTAAGACATAAATACATCGGACCCGTGTTGATCTTTCTCGCGGTTTACGCGTTCAGCTACCTGTTCTGTCAGGCAGGCGAGCTATTGTGCGCCTACGCCTCCTCCTATCTTTCATCTGTGCTTCCGGGCGTCTTTACCGTGCCGAATCCCATACATTCGCGCGACGAATATGAAGCTTTTATGAAAGCCTCGGCAGCAATCGGCGCAACGATATCCGTCGGGCTTATGAATTACGTGGCGCTGAGGCTCGACAACAAAAAGTTTGAGTTTATAATAGCCGAGACCGACGGACAGTATACGATCTCAGAGGGTATCCGGCTTTATCTCGGAGAATTTCTCGCGAGCGATATCATATCCTCGACCGTGATAATTGCAGCGGCGGTCATCGCCGCGTATTTTATCCCCGAAAAGCTGATGGACTACGGACTGATAATATTTCTAAAGCTCGGCGCGTCGCTGACCGGGTACTTCGAACTTTGGCAGTCGCTGCTTATCGCGGTCCTATCCTCGATTACAGCAAGACTCTTGTCCGTTCCGCTCGCGCTCCGCACCTGGCGCGCGCTATGGCTCTCGGGCTCGGTGTAAGGAGGGCTTATGACGGACATAATCAATCTTATACTCGTAATAACCGGACTCGTGCTGGTATTTCGATTCAGCCTTTGGTTCTGGCGCAGATCGATGCTTTGCATAAGGCTCGCAAGCCTCAAGAAGCTGTGCGGCGCCAAAATAACCTATCAGCGCTTCCCCTTCTTGCCAACCGGAATGGCTAGTGAAAAAGCGGATATAATCGTCGAAATACTCGACACGGTCTACCTCATACGTCTTTATTCGGGAGGCGGCATCACCAAATTCGTGCACTTCGCGTCTAATAAATATTCCGTGAGATTTTCAAAGCTTAGGACCGGACGCTTCGTTATAAACGGACGCATAAGAAGCCGTTTCGTCTCCTTTGCGGACTCGGCGTTCAACGTGGGAACAAAGGTCATTATACTGCCCGATTTTCCAATACCCGAGGACGACCGCTTCTACGGAAAGAATGTAGAAAGGATCATACTCTTTAATCCCGCACCAAACGACGTCAGCTACGTCAGCGAAAAGAAGACCTCTATCAAGACTGCCTTCACCGGTGATGAAATGTACGGTATGAAGGTGTTTACGGGCTCAAGCTTCGTTGCCTACGCTGACAGAGAAACGCGCAAGAAGGACGAGATGATATACTTCGGATAACATACATATAAACAAAAATAGCGGAGATGTTGTAAGAACAGCACCTCCGCTACATTTTTATAACTCATATTTAGGTCGGCTTGATCATTTTACATTTCCCAGCTGCCAAGCCAATTTGAAAATTCCGTATATACCGTTTGCATTTCCGCGGTCAGTTCAGCTCCCTTATCCAGAGTAAAGACATAATCCTCCGTGCCAAACATTTCCACGTACTTATACTCGGACGTATAATTCTTGCTTTGAAGCTCGCCAAGCGCCTTCTGGGCAAGAGCCTCAGCTTTGCGAACGTTCGCCACGAGGTCGGAGAAGGCAGTCTTATCGACCGATTCGATCTTGGCAACGATGGAGTCGAAATACCCTTCCTTATATCCGTAGTTATATTGCGCGCCGTCGTTATAGATAAGCCTCTCGGCGTCGCTCGCGTACAGATAATATCCGGTGACTGTTTCACCGTTTGCATTGGTATACGTATTGACGTAATAGGTCGGCCAAGCGCAAAGGAAGTTGACGTAATCGTACATCTTATAGATGTCGTTGACCACGTCGGAATTGGCTATTTTCTGCCAGAGCGCCATGTTCTCGGACAGATCCTCAGCCTTAATGATGGTATACGTTGCATCCACTATCTTACAGCAAAATTCGTACCCGTACATATCGGTGAAGGGCTCGTCCTCGCTCTCAGACACAACGAGAATTCCGACCACCTGTATAGCCTGCGTTGTATAGGCAAAGCTCTCCCCTTTTTTAGGATATATCTCCATCGTGTTGGAAAGCTGAGACGTGTTGGGAACGCAGAACGGGCAGCTCTGATACGGCAAATTCATCAGGAAGATAAACGAGCCGTCTACGGGTGAGCTTGTCGCCATATATCCGCTGATCGTAACCGGCTTGCCGTCAAGAGTCTTCAGATAATCGTAGCCCGACGCCGTCTTGAAGCTCAGCTTGGTCGCTTCGTCGGGATCTATATCCTTGTCCTTCTTTTTACAAGATGACAAGGACGACATAATGATCGCCACGAGCAATAAGACGGACAAAATTCTAAAAATAATTCTTTTCGTTTTCATGATCAATCCGCAACGCTATCCTTTCTTGACATACAGAACGTCCATATTACCGTGGGAAGCACGCTGATCGCGAATACTGAAAGAAGAATAACAAGCTCCATAGGATAAACCTTGGACATATTCAGAACAACGCCCATCGATTCAACGTAATCATTCATAAGAGACATACAAAGTCTTGAGACACCGAACGCAAGCAGGACAGAAGCAAATCCCATTATACTGTTCTGAATAATGTACAAAAGATTGATACGCTTCATGCTGATACCGATCAGGCGCATCAAGGATATCTCCTTTGAGGAATGGTACATGTTCAGAAGCGTTATGATCGATATTATCATAATATTCATAACCAGAATAACGGCGCAAAGAACGAAAACGATGTATTTAGTGTCATCGGCATCATTGAGCACGTCACGTACGACGCTCATGGGCTCTATCGCTTGCAGGGTATAATTGTCACCGTCCTCGGTGCTGATTATCTTGCCATCGTATTCAGCAACGAGCTGCATGGCGTATCCGGGATTTTTGGTCTTCACGAGAACAGCGCAGACGGTTCCGTGCTCATGGTTCTCCTCCTCGTCTTCACCTTCGTGATCGTGCATATCCCAAAGAGTTCTGAGCTGTGTGAAAACGATATTATCAAAGGACGAATGGCTTTCCTCAAGGATGCCCACTACGGTCATTCCTTGCGTATGTGTGTCTATGCCGCTGGCAGAATGGCTGGTGTATATGATGTCTCCCACCTCAAGATCGCAATATTTAGCAACGTTTGAGCCGACGACCGCCTGCATAGCGCCTGCCTCATCAAACATTTCACCGTCTCTGACGCTCTTGCCCGAGAGATAAGGCGGCGTCGTTCCCACGACGCCGTAGCCGTTATAGCTGTCTGCCATCGCAAACGGTATCACGGACGTCACTCTCTGATCCTGCTGTAAGGAAGAAACGACCGAATAAGGCAAGGTACCGAGGGGCGAATCGGTAAAATACATTGAGTTCATAGCAAGCTGCGTATTACTTCCCGCGGGTCCCACTATCGCGGAATAATATCCCGCGTTGCTCGTTATACCTTCGTCAACCTGTGTCGCTACGTTAAAGGCGAGAACTCCGACGCCGGCGGAGATCACGATAGAAAGAACGATGAGAATTACCTGCACCTTCTTGATCGCCATATTTTTAAGAGCAAATCTTAACATTCTATTCCGCCTCCTTCCCCGCAACCGTATCGCGCATACCGCTCGTCATCTCGTTCATATCGATGACCTCATCGAAATATTTTGCAAGTCGGTCGTCGTGAGTAACGGCAATAAGAGTCTTGCCTCGGGATACCTCGATCAGCTCCCTGATGACCTGCTCGCCGATTGCGAAGTTCAGGTTGCCCGTTGGTTCGTCGGCAAGGATTATATCGGGGCGCTTCACGAGCGCGCGGGCGATAGCGACCCTTTGCTTCTGTCCGCCGGACAGGTGCTTTATCTTAGCGTTTTTCTTCTCGTAAATATCGAGAGCTCCGAGCATATCGTCCATGCCGGAGATGTCAACGCCTTCAAGACGGAGAATGCCTATATTATCGGCTACCGTCATGTCGTCAATAAGCTTAAAGTCCTGAAATACGTAGCCTATTTTTTCAATTCTGAATTTATCCTTAGCTTTTTGTGACGCGGCGCTCATCTCAGCGCCGTCAATGAAGATCGACCCCCTTGTCGGCGATAAAATGCCGGCTATCATATTAAGCAGCGTGGATTTTCCGCAACCGGATGCTCCGAGGAGCATATAGGATTTTCCGGTTTCAAATATCATATCCCGATAATCAATTTCCGTTTCGTTTTGAAATTGCTTGCCGAGACCTTTAATTTCAATCATTTTGTGAACTCCTTTCAGATTTGATCAATTCTCGAAGGAAACGATCTAATCCGAAAGCTTCACCTTTAACCCAACCGGAGTGATCTCTCGGCGGGACAGAATATTAAAATAGAAATTCGGTTCGTGTAAATTACACTTGATCAACCGGGGAATTCCGGCGATAAGCGCCATGCCAAGCAACAGCTCGCGCAGAATCTCTATCAACACGCATACGGCGCAATCCGTTTTTGAGATGTCGTGTGTATGTGGTAAAAAAACAGCGGAGGCGTAAGCAATGATCAATACGACACACAAAAAAGCGCATAGCCTTTTCAGCACCTGATGTTTCATATACTTTCACCTCCTGTTAAAATGGTTTTCGTTATATGTAATCCGAGCTTCGGATGCGATAGCACATCTGATCAAAGCAAGGATATTTTGGCGTTTAACGCTACACGGGTAGGCGTTATTCCTCGTCGAGCAGAGCCTTGAGCTCGGATACGCCGGAGAGATAATAGTCGCAGTTTTCACGCATGAATGAGGCTATCTCAGGCACATCGTACGCCCAGCCTGCCGCGGCAAAATGAGCTCCGCCTCCGCGCGCCATGTCATAGCCCGGCTTCAAGTCGTCAACGACGAGTATCTCCTCGGGCTTAAGATCATAACGCGAGCAAAGGTCGAGAATACACCACGGGCTCGGCTTTCTGCGCTCCTTGGGAATGTCCCAGCCGTAGATGATATCGGGCTCGGGCAGGTCGTTGTGCCGGTAGTCGCGCACTATGTATTTAGTCATGGAATGCGATGCGACGGCGACCACTCCGCCCCTCGACTTAAACTCGGAGATTATCTCCTTCATGCCGGGATAAGCGGCGGGAAATCTGGTCTCTACAAAATCGAGCCAATACTCCTCCTCGTGCTTCATCTCCTCGTCATTAAGCCCCACCTCGTCATGCAGGAGCGAGACTATACCGGGATCAAAATTCTTGATAATAAAGCTCTCGAAGGTATAATTCTTAACGAGCTCGGGACGGTAATCCTCAAGGTAAGCAATGAACGAGGGATAATGGATCGCCTCGGTGCTGGCTACCACGGTATCGTCGTGGTCAAGTACAAGACATTTATATTTCATCTTTCAAATCCATAAAGGTTATTTTTGGTGTGAAGACGGTGAGATCGCTTCGCTGCACGGTGATGGCCCTACCCCGTGTTACGCTTTCAAATAGCCTTTCATCTCCGCCGAAGGATATTTCGGTAAGCGAATCACAGCCGTTAAAGAGCTCCGTATCCTCAAGCTCTGTCAGACGCTTAGGGATAGCTATGCGTGAAAGCGAGGAGCAGCCGAAAAAGGCATCAAGTCCAACTGACGTCACACCGACGGGAAGAATGAGCGAGCGAAGCGAGGAGCAGCCCGCAAAGGCGCGGCGTCCTATCTTCTTAAGCCTCACCGGCATATCCACAACGGCAAGAGAGCGGCAGCCCTCGAAGGTGCAGTCGTCTATAAGCCCCATGCTGTCCGAAAGCTTCACCGCCTCGAGCGAGAAGCAGGAGTAGAAGCAGTTGAACTCCACCAGAACACAGGAGTCGGGAATGGTGATCTGGGTAAGATTAAAGCAATACGCGAAGGCGCCCGCGCCGATCATATACACCGACTCGGAAAGCTTCACCTTAGCCAAGGCTGCGCAGCCCTCAAACGCGCCCTCACCTATTCTCTTTACGGTATCGGGAATGTTCAGGTCATATATGGATGAGCATCCCGAGAATGCCTCGTCGCCTATCTCAAGAAGACCGTATTCCATATAGACCCTTTTGAGATTCTTACATCCCGCAAAGGCACAGGCAGAGATCTTAAGAAGGCTTTTCGGGAGATAGACCTCGACGAGCTCCTCCGAGTCGCGAAAGGCGTTCTCGGCTATCTCCTCTATTCCCTCCTCTACGCGAACGACGCGTATATCGCCGCCATCATAGAATCCTCTGTACAATACTTTGTTATCCTCATCCGGAGGATTTTTGATAAAATCAGTCATTTTTGTAAATCCAACTTTACTTTTCAAGCTTTGCAAGCGCAGCCGCCAGAGACTCCCTGGTCTCAAGATACTTAGCAAGCTTCGCTCTCTCGCCCTCGATGACCTGAGCAGGAGCCTTTGCCACGAAGCCCTCGTTGGAAAGCTTCTTCTCAAGACGCTCGATCTCGGAGTCATTCTTCTTCATCTCCGCTGTAAGACGCGCCTTTTCCTTCTCAAAGTCGATAACCTCGGAAAGAGGAATGTACATCGATCCGGAATCTGTTGCGATCATGACCGCGTCGTCGGAGTCGTATGAATCGGTAAGGATGACCTCAGATGCGGAAGCAAGCTTCTCAATGATCTTCTCTGCCGACTTAAAGGTATCCTGGTACTTGGTAACAACGTAGAGCTTCGCCTTCTTCGACGGAGGAACGTTCATCTCCTGACGGCGTGCTCTTATCGCGGTAATTGCGGTAATAATTCTGTCAATGTGACCCTCGTCCTCCTTGAAGCTGAGAGCGGGATCATACTCGGGATAGCTCTCAATAACTATGCTTTCACACTCGTGAGGAAGTGCCTGATAGATCTCCTCGGTGA
This sequence comes from uncultured Ruminococcus sp., assembly GCA_964460165.1. GTDB lineage: Bacteria > Bacillota > Clostridia > Oscillospirales > CAG-272 > UBA1740. The sequence goes on from CAYWPS010000048.1 coordinate 9,256, forward strand.
TGAAGGGCATATAGGGATGAAGAAGCTTAAGAATAGAGGTAAGAACCTTAACGAGAACTCTCTCGGCGGTAAGCGCTGTCTCACCGCCCTCGAAGAAGCGGCTCTTAACCATCTCGATGTACCAGTCGCAGAACAGATCCCACGTGAACGAGTAGATCTCGGCAAGAGCAATACCGAGCTCGTAGTTTTCCATATTCACGGTTACGCTCTTGACAAGCTCATTAAGACGGGAGAGTATCCATTTGTCCTCTATCTTGAGCTCCTCCGCCTTGGGCTCGGTAAGAAGCGTCTCGTCATCATTCTTAAGGTTCATAAGAACGAAGCGGGATGCGTTCCAAAGCTTGTTGGCGAAGTTTCTTGCCGCCTCTATCTTCTCGTCGGAGAATCTCATATCGTTTCCGGGAGCGTTGCCCGTAGCAAGCGCGAATCTGAGAGCGTCCGCGCCGTACTTCTCTATGATCTCAAGAGGATCGATACCGTTACCGAGCGACTTGGACATCTTTCTGCCCTGCGCGTCTCTTACAAGACCGTGGATAAATACGGTGCTGAAGGGCTTTTCGCCCATGTGCTCAAGACCGGAGAATATCATTCTCGATACCCAGAAGGTGATGATATCGTAGCCGGTAACGAGAGCAGAGGTGGGATAATAACGCTTAAGGTCATCCGTGCTGTCGGGCCAACCGAGAGTCGAGAAGGGCCAGAGCGCCGAGGAGAACCAGGTGTCGAGCACGTCCTCCTCCTGTCTTACCTTGCCGCCGCACTTGGGGCAGGTGTCGATATCGGTCTTGGAAACCTCCATATGTCCGCAACCGTCGCAATAAAAGGCAGGTATTCTGTGACCCCACCAAAGCTGACGGGAGATGCACCAGTCAAGGATATTGTTCATCCAGTTGAAGTAATTTTTCGAGAATCTCTCGGGAACGAATCTTACCGAGCCGTTCTCTACCGCCTCGATGGCGGGCGCCGCCAGGGGCTTCATTTTAACGAACCACTGATCGGAGGTGAGAGGCTCGACCGTGGTTCCGCAGCGGTAGCAGGTGCCGACATTGTGAGCGTGAGGCTCGGTCTTTACAAGATAGCCCTCTGCTTCAAGATCTGAAACGAGAGCCTTTCTGCAGGCGTATCTGTCCATACCCTCGTACTTTCCCGCATAGGAGTTCATCGTAGCATCGTCGTTCATGACCTTGATCTGCTCGAGTCCGTGTCTCTGACCTACGAGGAAGTCGTTGGGGTCGTGGGCAGGAGTGATCTTCACGCAGCCCGTACCGAAGCCGATCTCAACGTAGTCGTCGGCGACAACGGGAATCTCCCTGCCTACCAAAGGAAGAATAAGCGTCTTGCCGATGAGGTGCTTCGTATTTTCGTCCTCGGGATTTACCGCAACGGCGGTATCGCCGAACATGGTCTCGGGACGTGTGGTAGCGATCTCAACGTAAGCATCCTCGCCCTTGACGGGATATTTGATGTGCCAGAAGCTGCCGGGCTGATCCTTGTAATCGACCTCCGCATCGGAAAGCGCGGTAAGGCATCTCGGGCACCAGTTGATGATTCTCTCGCCGCGGTAGATAAGCCCCTTGTCGTAAAGGTTAACGAACACCTCGCGTACCGCTCTCGAGCAGCCCTCGTCCATAGTAAATCTCTGGCGCGACCAGTCGCAGGATGCACCGAGCTTCTTAAGCTGGCTAGTTATTCTCGCCTCGTAGGAGTCCTTCCAATCCCATACTCTCTCAAGGAACCTCTCACGTCCGAGATCGTAGCGTGAAATGCCCTCGTCAAGACGGAGTCTTTCCTCTACCTTGATCTGAGTCGCGATGCCCGCGTGGTCGGTGCCGGGTACCCAGAGGGTCGAGTAGCCCTGCATACGCTTGGTTCTGACGAGTATATCCTGGAGCGTTTCGTCAAGAGCGTGTCCCATGTGAAGCTGTCCCGTTACGTTGGGCGGGGGAATAACTATGGAAAACGGCTTTTTCTTTTCATCGGGGTCGGGCTTGAAGTAGCCCTTGTCGCACCATTCGGAGTAGAGCCTGTCCTCAAACTCGGAGGGGTTATAATTCTTTGCGAGTTCTTTTCTCATTCTATTTGATCCTTTCGGTTTATTAATCAAAAGCAGTGGCGTGGCAAATAAAAAGCCCCAAGGCAAGCGCTGCGCAAGCCTTGGGACGAATAAATCGCGGTACCACCCAAATTCAAAATGTCAAGTGACATTTCCTCATTAACTCTTAACGCGAGTGACGCCGCGGTCTAATAAGAATTATCCGTTCTTCGCGGTTACAGCGCGGCTACCTTCACCGACTGACCGCAGGGCTTGCACCAACCGCCCATTCTCTAAAGCGCCTCAAAATCGACTACTCCTCCGCGAGGATAGCACTATTCTATCATACTTTTTTGTGATTGTCAATAAAAATATTTAATAAATCAATTATATCTCGTAGGCAAGCCCTCTTTATACAAGTGCGCAGATGAGGAATGCTCCAGAACGCGCGGATACGCATATCCGTCAACATCCGTAAACTCTATCACCGTGACACCTGACGTAAAGATATCAAAATGCGAGGTGAACAATGGATAAGGAATACCCAAAACGCAAGAAAGAAAAGCAAGCCCAAAGCCCTGATGAGCAAAGAGCGCCACACGCTTGTCGCTGTGAGAGATAACCTTGTATTTACCATCGGATACCCGCTTATATCCGAGCGACTCAAAAAACTCGTCGCTTCCCTTTTGCACTCGTTCAATCCCCGCTTTATAATCGCGATCTGAATTTTTCCCACGATTAAGCTCGGGATGCTCATACCAGCGCTGGCCAAGAGCCAGAAGGTCCGGTGTGTGGAACAGCTCCTTCATTTCGGGCGCATGGAATAGCCAAGCATCTCTGCCCATTTTTTCTGAATAGCAGGTGAAGCCGCGCCATGCGTGCCCCTCGTTTGCGAAATCAAGAAGCGTCATATCCTTCTTTAATATCTCGCAAAGCGGCTTTGCCGTAAGCTTTGCGCGCTCGGAGGTCGAGGCGTATATCTCGTTGATCCTGTAAAGCGCAAGCATCTTTCCAACTGCCTCCGCCTGCCTCTCACCAAAAGGAGTAAGCGAGTCGGGGTTATATATGGGGTCTCCGTGTCTTATATAAAAGAAAAGCATTTTTACATCCTCTTTTGTGCTGATTTGTCAATTATCATTTACAAAAACAGGGCGAATACAACAGCAATTTATCTGTAATTTTCAAACACCTTTTTGGTTTCTGTGTACATCGTGGCGTATGCCTCGTCGAGAAGCGCATCAAAATCAACCTTCTCAAGCTCCTTCATTACAAGCTCGATTTTCGGCTGGGTCTTCGGATGTTTGGGAGTGAAAACGGTGCAACAATCCTCATACGGAAGTATTGAGGTGTCAAACGTGCCGTAATGTCTTGCGTAGGTGATTATCTCGTTTTTATCAAGTCCTATGCAAGGGCGGAACACCGGTATTTTCACAACGCTGTCCGTAACGCCTATTGCCGCAAGGGTCTGCGAGGCGACCTGACCAAGACTCTCTCCGGTAATAAGCGCGCCGCACTTATAATCCGCTGCGCATCTCTCTGCAAGGCGCATCATAAATATTCTCAAGAGTATGGTGAAGTAGTCCTCCTCGCACTTATCGCGCAGCTCCTCTTGTATATGAGTGAGGGAAATGACGTGGACGTGTATCTTGGCGCAGAACTCGCACATCTCCTGTGCCAGCTGCATAACCTTCTCCTTTGCTCTCTCCGATGTATACGGGAAGGACTCAAAGTGCAGAGCCTCGATCTCAAGACCGCGCTTTGCCATCATACATCCCGCGAC
>CAYWPS010000049.1:0-2785 GCA_964460165.1 uncultured Ruminococcus sp.
CGGCGATAAGATAATATCCGCGGCAAAGGCAGAGGGTCTATCCGTCATCCCCCTTGGAGACGGTATTCTCCGCGACCTCGGCGGAATCCTTTTTACCGAAGGCAATATTGACTAAGACGGTCAGTATAGGCACGAGCAAAAGTCCGACGATACCGAAGACCGAATATCCGACGTAAATAAAAACAAGGGTCAGCAGCGGATGCACGCCGAGATTCTTGCCGACTATCTTAGGCTCTATTATCTGTCTGAATACGGTATGCGCGACAAACAGGACGAGAACTCCTACTCCAAAGGCAGTCCTGCCGGCAAAAAACGACCAGACGCCCCACGGAATAAGCACGGCGCCGACACCGATAACGGGCAAAAGATCAAGCACGGCTATAACGATCGCCATAATAAGCGGATAAGGCGCGCGGATAAGAAACAGCCCCGCCAGCATCTCAAGAAAGGTTATGACGAGGAGCAACAGATAAGAGCGCAGATATTTCAGGAACGCACCGAAAAAGCCGTCCTTGAGCTTAACTAAGATCTCAAAGGCGCGGCGGGGCAAAAGACGCTTTACCGCAGCGTTTATCTCCTCAAGCCCGAGCGCGAAATATGCCGATGCTATCACGCTTATCAAGAGGAAGAACAGCGCCTTCGGCACGGCGGAGACCACAGTCGAGAGCGCCGAGCCAAGCGTAGAAAGCATGGACATCGCTACACGGTACAGGGCATCGGCTACGTAATCTCCGAAATCGCCGAACAGTCTGCCGAAGAATCCGCCCGAGCCGGTAAGACCCGATATGAACTCGCGTATGGAGCTGTCCCCTTCTCCGAGACCGGCAAGCAGACCCCACACCTCGCGTGAAAGAAGCCACACGCCAAGCGACAGAAGTCCGAGAAGCACAAGATAGAGTAAAACGGTAAGAATAAGCCTCGCCGCCCTCGGCTTGATCTTGAGCTTTGGCGCTATTTTTGACGCTAATGGGCGCATGGCAAAAGCGATAAACCAGCCGATAAGAAACGGTAGGATATAGATAAAAACGCGCTTAAAGAACAGGTAGGCTAAAAGCGCCGCGCCTATGATAAGCACAACCAAATCGGCGTATTTTCTTATTTTCTCGTAATTCATTTTTACTCCCCGGGCAAGAGATAACAGTACGGCTCACGGAAGCTGAAATTTCAGCTTCAGGCGCTTCTCTCTTACGAAGTCGTTTAATATATTAAATTATATCCGAAAATAAGTATTTTTAAAACACGAAAGGAAAAGATATGGTAATCATCGAAATGGAAAACGGCGGCAAGATCGAGCTCGAGCTCTACCCCGAGCACGCGCCCAAGACCGTCGCAAACTTTGAGGCACTCGCGAAGGAGGGCTTCTATAACGGACTCACCTTCCACAGAATCATCCCCGGCTTTATGATCCAGGGCGGCGACCCCCTCGGTAACGGCATGGGAGGCTCTGAGAAAAAGCTCGTCGGCGAATTCCGCGCAAACGGCTTCGACAACCCCATCAAGCACGAAAGAGGCGTTATCTCCATGGCGAGAGCGTACGACCCCAACTCCGCATCCAGCCAGTTCTTCATCATGCACAAGAACGCTCCGCACCTCGACGGACAGTACGCAGCCTTCGGCAAGGTGGTATCCGGCATGGAGGTCGTTGACGAGATCGCATCCATTCCCACCGATTACAGCGACAGACCCAAGATCGCTGTAAGGATCAAGACTGTTACGATCGTTTAATTCAAAATAAACGAAGCGGCGAGTCACCGACAATTCGGTCTGAACAAGGCTTAAATAAAAAGAGTAAGGGTCTGTCCGTTCGGGCATAACCGATAAAAAACGGGGGATCGCGCAAAACACGGTCCCCTCGTACTTTAAGTGCAAATTTGAGGAAATCAAGGTTAAAAACCTACGGTTTCCTCATTTTTAATTATTTTTATCGGTTGCGCCTGCAAGAAACAGACTTTTAAAGCCGGTCAATCATCAAAATCCGTAAGCTTTGATACAGTCGTTCCCAACGCCTCCGCGATCTTAAACAACGTTTTCAACGAAGGACAGAAGTAGCAGCTAGGTCCCTCAAGCTGTGAAATATATCCGGCAGAAAGATCGCACGCCTCAGCCAGCTCCTCTTGAGTCATTCCTCCGAGTTTTCTGTAATATGCTATCTTTAAGCCTAGCTTTATTAAATTCATTTTATATTGACTTTCAAGCATATCAAATATCTCCCAAATATCCATTTTAAAATATTATATCCTATTTACAATGAAAAAATAATATGATAAAATATAATAAATCTTAGGCGTGTTATAAGGTTTAATAGTTTATATATAAGTGGAGATGTTATGAAGCTTCTTATCGTGGGATCACGCGTCATCAAGGATTTTGATCTGTCAGAGCACGTCGGCGAAGATGTAGACTTAATAATAAGCAGAGGGTTGGACGGCATTGATGCAATAGCTGAAGAATACGCGGATAAGTCAGGGCTATCTAAGCTTATATTAAGACCGAACTACAAGCGTTACGGCAAAGCCGCATCCGTTTTGAGAGATAAGCACGCGGTAGATATCTGCGATTCTATACTCGTAATATGGAACGGAAGATCACAAGAAGCAAATCACGTTATCAGGTACGCTAACAAATATAACAAGCCTATATTGATCCTGTTATACCGATAATATAGCCGTTTTCATCCTTGTGAGATCCGTGAGCATCCGATTTTATAAAGGTAAAAAAATAAGAAAGAGGTGGAAATCCGGAAATTTCCACCTCTATCTTATTCTAAATAAAACTTATTTCAAAC
>CAYWPS010000049.1:2885-12860 GCA_964460165.1 uncultured Ruminococcus sp.
TGTTATTACCGATCGCTCGACTCTTTTTCGGTTACGCCTGAATTAAGCAGCCGCGGCTAGCTGAATTCGGGATGGAAACCGACGTTCTCCGACCGAGAGACGTATATACATACGTCGGAGGGAGGAAACGACGGTAGAAAAAAGAGTCAAGAGGTGGAAATCCGAGAATTTCCACCTCTATCTTATTCTAAATAAAACTTATTTCAAACTGTTATTACCGATCGCTCGACTCTTTTTCGGTTACGCCTGAATTAAGCAGCCGCGCAATCATAACCGGTCACTTTGTGACCGCCTCAGGATGCTTTTCAAGGATAACGGAGAGTGCCTCCTCATCAGCGCATACTACTACCTCGCCCTTGAAGAACTGGAGGATGGATGCGGGAACCTCGGGAGTAACGTCGCCGAAGAGCGACTTCTCAAGTATCTGTGCCTTGCCCTTGCCAAGAGCGATAAGAAGGATCTTCTCAGCGTTCATGATCTGACCGACGCCCATAGAAAGCGCCTGGGTGGGAACGTCCTCTCTCTTCTCAAAGAAGCGAGCGTTAGCGTCAATGGTGGAGTCGGTGAGGTCAACAAGACCGGTGCCCTTGGAGAAATAGGAAGCAGGCTCGTTGAAGCCGATGTGACCGTTGTTGCCGATACCGAGGACCTGAATATCAACACCGCCCATAGAAGCTACAACATCGTCGTATCTCTTGCACTCTGCCGCGGGATCAGCCGCCAAGCCGTCCGGGAGATTGGTGTTTGCCTTATCGATATCAACGTGGTTAAAGAGGTTGTGGCTCATAAAGTAAGCGTAGCTCTGATCGTGATCTGCCGAGAGACCTACGTACTCGTCAAGGTTTACGCTCTTAACGTTCTTAAAGCTGATCTCACCCTTCTCACATCTTGCGATAAGCTCCTTATACATACCGATGGGCGAGGAGCCGGTCGCAAGTCCGAGAACCGCATCGGGCTTTGCTTTGAGAAGGTTAGTAATTTCGTTAGCCGCGTTTACGCTAGCGCAATGAGCACACTTACCATAAACTATCTTTATCATTATCTTAATCTCCTTATATGTAAACTGTTTTTGTCAAATAAGCCTTAAGAATACTTCTTTACGATCGCTCTCATCTCATCGAGATGCGCTTCCATATCAGATACGAGCTTGAACTGGTTTCTGCATCTGTCAAGGTTGTGAGAGGGTCTGTGGATCCTGAAGTAGGTGTCTCCGTTGAGGTAGTCGGCAAGGAATCTCATGCCGCACTCAAAGGTCATCATTATAGCTCCGATGGGAAGCATCTCAAGCTCTCCCTCGGTGAGTCCGCCCTTAGCGCCCTCGATAAAGCCCTTAACGTAGAGCTCGTAGAGAGATATATCGAAGTTGACCTTGGAAAGATCGGTCTCATCCTCAAGCGCGGTGGTAGCGCCGAATCTGATAGAGTCGCCAAAGTCGTTTACCGAATAGCCGGGCATGATGGTATCAAGGTCTACTACGCAAAGCGCCTTGCCCGTATTCGTATCAAAGAGAATGTTGTTGAGCTTGGTGTCGTTGTGAGTAACTCTGAGAGGAAGCTTACCCTCCTTGTGAGCGCGCTCAAGAGTGCCTGCGAACTCACATCTTGCCTTTGCGAACTCTACCTCTGCGCCGACCTCTTTAAGTCTGCCCTTAGCGTCGCCCTCGATAGCCTCCATAAGCTGACGGTATCTGTCAGGGGTGTTGTGGAAGTTCACGATGGTCTCGTGGAGAGTCGCGGCGGGATAGTCGCGGAGCATATACTGGAAGTCGCCGAAGGATACCGCGCTGTCGTAGAACTGCTCGGGTCTTTCAACCTGATCGTAGCTCATGGACTCGGTAACGTAAACGAGAAGACGCCAATACTGTCCCTCCTCGTCGATGGTATAGGGCTTGCCGTCCTTAGTGGGAATAGCGTTAAGGACCTCGCGCAGAGGATCGCCGCCCGCGGCCTCGATCTTCTTTCTGATGAAGGTCGTTACGCCCACGTAATTCTCCATAAGCAGATCGGGGCGCTTAAATACGTTCTTGTTGATCCTCTGGAGCACGTACTGTACTCCGCTGTCCATAGTGACGAGTCTGGTGTCGTTGATGTGACCGTTTCCGAAAGGAACGTACTCTACGACCTTACCCTCAACCTCAAATGCCGATACAACGCTTTCAATAGTAACCATAGTAATTAATCCTCCATTATTCCAAGTAATCCCGCGCCGATTATCCCGGCGTCGTTTTTGTAGACTGCTGCTTCAACGCGCGTTCTCATATCCTTCGTACCGAAGGAGGTGTATTTGAGTCTTTCGCGAAGGGGGCGCATGAGCTCCTCGCCCTGCCCCGAGATACCGCCTCCGATGCATACGACCGACGGCTGAAAAATATTAATTATGTTTGCGATACCGATAGCGAGATAATTCACGAAGTCGTCGATGACCTGCCGCGCGGCAAAATCTCCGCGCGCATTAGCGATGAACGCCGTTCTTCCGTCTACACGGTTTATATCTCCGTTCGTTATCTCCCACATCACGCTGTCAGGGTACAGCTTCATCATACGCTGAGTCTCGTGTACCAGAGCGCTTGCCGAGCAGTACGCCTCAAAGCAGCCGCGCAGACCGCAGGCGCACCGCCTGCCTCCAACGTCGATGACCATATGTCCGAGCTCCGCGGCAAAGCCGTTAAAGCCCTCCCAGATCCTGCCGCCGAGGATGATCCCGCCGCCGATACCCGTACCGAGCGTAATGGCTATCAGGGAATTCTCCCCTACGCCGCAGCCCCACTTAGCCTCAGCGTAAGCCGCGGCGTTAGCGTCGTTGGCGACGAAGGCGGGTCTGCCTGTAATGCGTGAAACTATATCACCGAATGGCTCGTCGGTCCAGCCGAGGTTGACCGCGCTGATAACTACGCCGGAGCGCACGATGCCGGGCGTGGCAATGCCTATCCACTCAACCGCTGACATAGGGATGCCCTCCCTCTCGCAAAGCAGGAGGCAAACGTCCTTGATATCAGCCGATATCTCCTCGCAGGGACGGGGCGCACGGGTCTTCACGCTCTTTTTGTGAAGTATGACCTTGCCCTCAAGGTCGATAAGTCCCACGGCGATGTTCGTACCGCCGAGGTCTACGCCTATACAGTATCTCATATTTCCCTCTGTTATTAAAATATTCTGTAATAATTATAAACTATGTTATTGACAATTTCAAGGTAAAATTGTATAATATTTTGTAGAATAGAACATTTTTTCAAATTATTTTACAAATCTGGAGAGTTATCCATGACTAAGGAAGAAATAATCTCGGTTCTTGCCGAGCTGTACAAGATAACCGGCTTCCGGGTATCGCTTCACGGAGCGGATTACAGCGAGATCGCGGCGTATCCGTCGGAGAAAAGGAAATTCTGCCGTATGGTACATAAAATTCCCGAGGAGTATGAAAAATGCGTAGCCTGCGACAAGGCGGCGTGCAAGCGCGCGCTGAGCGACAGGACCACGCATATCTACACCTGCCGCTACGGATTCACCGAGGCGGTGAGCCCTCTTTATAATTTCGGCACTCTCACGGGCTTTCTTATGATGGGACAGATATTCGAGGCTGATGAGAACGGAGATCCCCTTCGCCCCGAGGTGAAGAATATACAGAAGCTTGGCGAAGAGATGATAGCGCTCGCGGGCGATACTCCGCTCGTCGACGCGGATATGGTACGCTCGTACGTGAAGATAATGACCATATGCGCGCAGTATCTCACGCTCTCAAACGCGATCCCATCGACGAAGCCGACGGTCGCGGAGATGGCAAAGAAGTTCATCTTCGACAACTACAAGTCCAAGATAACCATCGCGGATATATGCGATGAGATCGGCTGCTCAAAGTCCACGCTCATCACGGGCTTCAAGCGTGAATACGGCACTACGGTCAACAACTACATCACCGAGGTAAGACTCGGCGAGGCGGTAAATATGCTGAGGATGGGCGATCGGAACATCGGCGAGATAGCAACCGAGACGGGCTTCTCGGACCAGTCCTACTTCTCCAAGGTATTCTCCGCCAGATACGGAATACCGCCGAGCGAATACGCTCACGGCAAGACTTAACTACAAGGGGGTAAAAATGAAAATACTGCACACGGCAGATCTGCATATCGGCTCGCCCCTCACCTCAAGGCTCTCGCAGGACAAGGTGAGAGAGCGAAAGGGAGAGCTGCTGTCGGGTCTTGAGAGAATGATAGAGGAGGCTGTGTATCAAAGAGTCAGACTGTTTATCATAGCGGGAGATCTCTTTGACAGCGAGAGGATAACGAAATCCGCCGCCGAGCGCGTGCTCGGCGCTATAAGCCGTAATCCGTCGATAGACTTCCTGTATCTGACGGGAAATCACGAGAAGTCGGCGCTCGTTGACGGCGGCTATTCACTGCCTGACAACCTTAAGCTTTTCGGTGACGGCTGGACCTATTTCGATTACGGAGAGGTTACCGTCGCGGGCAGACGGGAGATCGCCCCGGATATGTTCTCCTCGCTCGACTTGGATTACGCGAAAACGAACATCGTGGTGCTGCACGGAGCCTTGGCAGACGGCAGGAGCGGCGGCGATATAATAGGAAAAAAGGAGCTCGAGGGAAAGCACATAGACTATCTTGCGCTCGGTCACTATCACGGCTACTCGGCGCACCGAATAGACGACTCGGGCATAGCCGTGTACGCGGGAACGCCCGAGGGACGCGGCTTTGACGAGACCGGAGAAAAGGGCTTCGTCATCATCGACGCCGACGGCAGGAGCGCGCGCCACAGATTTTTCCCATTTGCGCAAAGGACGCTCAGGATAATAGACGTGGATCTTACGGAAGCGGCAGGACGCGCCGACGTTGATGCGAGGGTAGACTCCGCGCTTATGGGAATAAGCCACAGCGACCTTATAAGAGTAAGGCTCGTGGGAAAGCGAGCGCCCGAGATCTTCCCCGACGGAGACGCTATAAAAGCAAGATGGCAAAACGCCTTCTACCACTTTGAAGTAAAGGATGAGTCGAGCATAAAGATAGATCCGGAGGACTACAAGCACGACCGCTCCTTAAAGGGCGAATTCATCCGTCTCGTAAGCTCGAGAAGCGATATTTCCGACGCGGAGAAGGATAAGATAATACGCACGGGACTCGCCGCGCTCATGGGCGAGATCGACGAGATATAAGGAGGACCGATGAGACTTATAAAATGCTATATTGAAAACTTCGGTCTTTTACACACCTCGGAATTCAGCTTTTCAAAGGGACTCAACTGCTGTCTTTCGGATAACGGAACGGGTAAGACCACCCTTACCGCCTTCATAGAGGCTATGCTCTACGGCATCGGAGACACGCGAAGACAGGCGCTGGACGAGAATCCCAGAAAAAAGTACGCGCCGTGGCAGGGCGGAAGATTCGGAGGCTCGCTGACCGTCGAGATAGGTAAAAAGCAGTACGTTATCGAGCGCAGCTTTGGCGCAAGGCCGGCTGACGATACCTTCAGGCTTTTAGACGCGGACAGCGGCAGAGTGAGCACGGACTACGGAGAGGATATCGGCGAGAGCCTTTTCGGCATAGACCGCGACGGCTTCCTACGCACCGTCTTTCTCTCGGAAAGGAATCTCACCGGCAAAAACGAGAATAAATCGATCTCGGCAAAGCTCTCCGACCTCGTGGGAGTTGACGGCGACGTCGGAGAATTCGACGATGCTCTGAAGCTGCTTGAGGACAGGCGTAAATTTTACTTCAAGAAGGGCAACACCGGCGAGATCGCCAACGTAAAGGAAAGAATAAACGAATGTAAAAGGCGCATAGACGGCATCGCGGCGCTCGAGGCTGAGGCTCGCACCAAGCAGGAAAGACTCGGCGAGCTGAATACCGAGAGGATAAGGCTGGAGAAGCTCGAGGCGGAGCAAAAGCAAAAGCTCGAGACCCTGAGAAAGCAGAGAGAAAAAAGCTCGCACGAGGAAAGGTACGGCGCAATGCTCCGCTCGCTCGAGGATGAGAAGGCGCGCCTTGCCGTGGCAAAGGAATTCTTCGCGGCGGGAGTACCCACAACGGTCGAGATCGACGGAGCGAGAGATGCCTACGTCGAGGCGGAGAGGCTGAAGCTCGAGGCTCTCTCGGAACGCGGAAACGAGGAATACGTAGCTCTCGGTGAGTTCTTCAAATCGGGCACGAGCTTCGTCGAAATAGCCGAGATGGAGCGCTCTGCCGAGCTCGCGCTTGAAAAGGCGCGCGAGCTTGATTCCATAGAAAACGGCTCGGACGCGGCTACACGGGAAATGCTGGGTCTGTTCCCCGGCGGAGCGCCCTCTCGGGATGAGCTCGAACGCGCAGAAAAGACGGCAAGGCGCAAAATATCCCTTGGTAAATGTATCGCTCTCATTACCTCGGTCGCCCTGGCTGTCATAGGACTTGTACTTGGCGGTGGTGTGGGATATACCCTTTCGGGTATAGGATCGGCTGCCGCGCTTATAACCGTTATATTGACCGTTAAAGCCGGCAAAAGCAAAGAATTATTGTCATTCATCCGTAAATACAACGGCTGTGAGTGCTCCGGCGTTAAAGGAGCGATAGAGGAGATCAAAACCAAGCTTGCGCGCGCCGAGGAGCTCGGGATATTGATAAACGAAAGGCGGGAGACGCTCGCACAGCAGCGAGACGGTCTGACCGTCAAGGTCTGCTCCTTCCTTGAAAAATTCCCTATCACAGACGCGGAATCCATCTATGAATCGGTATGTATCATCAAGCATAAGTATACCCAATACTACGCTCTCGGACAAACGGGAGCGCTCGAGGAAAACGGAAAGCTCGCAAAGCTTAAGAGGAGCGAATCGCTCGCCGGAGCAGCCTCGGACTTCCTCGCGAAATTCCCGACCGTCACGGCAGCTCCCTTTGCGGAGATACGCGACAGGCTCAACGAATACGTTTATTTGAAGGCGGGCGTTGAGAGGCTGGAGCGCGAGTGCGACGTCTTCGCCGTCAAGTACGGAGTTACGGGCAAGACGAGCTTTGGCGATCAGACCTCAGAGGCGGCGGTGAGCGCCGCTCTCGCGGAGCTCGGCGAAAGGATAAGCGCGCTGAAAACCGAGGCGGCGCTCGTTGACCGAGAGCTGAACGCTGCCCTTGCCGAGATCGAGAAAAGGGACGAGCACGAGATGGCTAAGGAGGAGCTCGAGGAGCTCTATACCAAGCACGTCGAGAGCTTAGACATCATAAAAAAGACCTCGCTCTATCTTAAGGAGGCTTGCGACAACATCACCTCAAAGTATCTTGGCAAAACCAAGGAGAGCTTTGAGAAATACTCCGCTCTCATCGCCGGAGCGGAGGGCGACTACACGCTGAACACGAGCTTTGAGCTCGCGCGGACGGAGCGCGGCGAGTCACACGGCATTGAGTCGTACAGCCGCGGCACGCGCGACCTTTACTCACTCTGCTTAAGAATCGCCCTTGTGGACGCGCTCTACGATAAGGAATCCCCCTTCATTATACTTGACGATCCGTTTATTGCTCTTGACGACGGCAAGCTTGAGAGAGCGAAAGCAATGCTGAAGGAGCTGGGAAAGACGAAGCAGATACTCTACTTCACCTGCTCTCTGGCTCGTAAGATCATATAGATCCCCATTTTCCGTCATTTTCATATAATGATATAGGATAGCCGGGCGGATGCCTCGATTTACCCGAGGTGATCTGCCCGGCATTTCTATAAAAACGGAGAGATCTCCGAATATACAAAGGAATATGAAAAATGGCAACCTTCACCAATCAGGCAACTCTCATTTATAACGGTCAGTCAACATCCTCCAACGTCACCACGGGAGAGGTGACGAGCGGTCTTACCCTCACGAAGACCTCGATATCCCGCGAATACGGCAGAGACGACCGCGTCAGCTATATCGTGACCGTAACCAACGAGGGCAGCGCGATCACGGGCGCGACGCTCACCGACGACCTGGGCTCTTACACGGTGGGTACGAACACCGTGACTCCCTTCACATACGTAGAGGGCTCTCTGCTCTTTTACCGGAACGGCGCGCTCGCAGCGGGTCCCGTGGCAGCGGGAGGTCCTCCTCTCGTCATCACGGGTATCGATATCCCCGCCGGCGGAAACGTGCAGATCATCTACGAGACGGCAACCAACGAATTCACGCCTCACATGGCTGACGCGTCGGTAACCAATACGGTAAGACTAAGCGGCGAGGGAGTCTGCGAGGAGCTCACGGATACCGCAGTCGTAACGGCAAGGGACGAGGTGGCGCTCACCATAGCCAAGGCTATATGCCCTCCTCTCGTGACCGAGTGCGGAATGGTAACCTACACTCTGATAATCCAGAACGGAGGCAACACTCCCGTCCTGCCGACCGACGACCTCATCGTAACCGACACCTTCAATCCTATTCTCAACCCAATAACCGTAACCTTTGACGGCGACGAATGGACTGAAGGGACGCAGTACACCTACGACGAGACCACGGGCGAGTTCGCTACCCTGCCCGGCGCTGTCACTGTGCCTGCCGCAGTCTTCACTCAGGATCCCGTGAGCGGAGCTTACTCAGTCACTCCCGGCGTAGCCGTCATCACCGTAACCGGCAAAGTGTGAGACCGCAGTCTGCCGGCACCGTCTTAAGAAAAAATATAAAATGCCGATAAAGGCATAAAACAAAAGGATGGCAGAGAGGTCCAACGCTTCTCTGCCACTTATATTTACAAAATGATTTTTACTACTCGGGAGTATCTTCCTTTTTTCTCTTAAGCTTCTCCTTTACGCTGTTCTTCATGTCGATCAAAACAGCAAGCGTTTTTTCGTCCTTTGGGAACATAAGGCGCAATAAAAATATTGCGATTGCCACCGTGACTATTTTTTCCGGGGATATTGGAAGCCATAGGAACGTAAGGTACGCTCCGGCAACCGCCGCCATCCAGCCGATACCGTAATACGTGCCCACTCCGAGCAGTATATAGGACCATCCGTTAGTAATTATCCACGCTATGCCGAAGCACAGCAAAAAGCGCGGGTTAACGATAAACCGTACTATCTTTTTTATCTTTTGCTTTATCATATTGTTTCCGCCCGCTCTGATGAATTTACACGGCTGCCGCCGTCATCTATCTTTATTGTAGCAACCTGTTATTTTCAAAGGTTTATCATAATGTTATTTTTCTGTTAAATTACCGTATGCGGCAAAAAGGAGCAGACGCGAGAGTCAAGAAGCCCGAACACCTGCTCTTTTTGCTTTTTTACGATATTACTTTTTGCTCTTTATCACGCCAAACGCCTTGGATACCTCCATAACCAGAAGGGGCACGAAGATAAGCGCAAGTCCGATAAGATAGTGCTGCCAGGAGAGATAAATCAGTCCGAAGATCGTGTTAAGTCCGGGAACGAACATAACGAGAGCAACGAGAACGACCGATGCCAAGGCGGCAAGGTTAAGGTTCTTGTTGGTGAACGGACCGATCTTAAAGAGCGAGTGCTCGGAGCGCATATTGTACGCCTGAACTATCTGACAAAGCGCGAGAATGAAGAACGCCATCGTCTGTCCCGCCTTCTCGGAGGGAGCGATACCGCCGAGGCTCGCGTACTGACCGATATAGTAGCCGGCAAGCGTCAGGGATGCGAACATTACGCCCTGAATTACCACCCTTACCCCTAGACCGTGCGCAAAAATACCCTCATCCTTGGGCTTAGGCTGCTTCTTCATAATGTTCTTATCGACAGCCTCCATGCCGAGCGCGATCGCGGGCAGAGAGTCGGTAACGAGATTGATCCAGAGCAGCTGCATGGAAAGCAGAGGCGAGTGCGCGCCGCCGAGGAAGATAGCGCCGATTATCATCGCCATAAACACGGTAATGACCTCGCCGATGTTAGTACCGAGGAGGAAGCCGATAACCTTCTTGATGTTGTCGTAAATTCCCCTTCCCTCTCTCACCGCGTCAACGATGGTTGAGAAGTTGTCGTCGGTGAGGACCATATCCGACGCGCCCTTGGCAACGTC
>CAYWPS010000050.1:0-12487 GCA_964460165.1 uncultured Ruminococcus sp.
ATTAGCACCTTATATAAAACAGGTTGCCGGGCTTCACAGGGCCAGTCCCTCCACCGCTCTTGATAAGCACTATTTAGTTTGCGTATATGAGTATACCATAAAGATTGCGAAAAATCAATAGCTTTGCCGAAAAAAATGTCTTATTCGACAAAAATAGTGCGGGCGACATAAAAACCGCCCGCATACAAAATAAATTGTCAAGTAAATTATCAGATTATAAAGTGCTTCGGGAGTCCGTCCGCGTACTCGACGTTAAGCTCGCCCATAATAAGAGGCTTAAGATACGCTATGCCCTCATCGGTGATACCGTTGCCCTCGTCATTGATGTACTCCGCGGGAACGGTCTTAATGGCATTCGCAATTCCTGCGATATCAGCGCATCCGACGCTCGTTGTGTACTCATCCGACTCCGCTCTGTCAATAGTCATCATAACGCCGGTTCTACCCTCCGTCGCTGCCTTAACCGCGCCCTTTCCTACCATAACCGACTCGTTGATATCGGTCAAGGAGGCTATATGAGCGGCGCAACGCTGCGTAAGACTGAGCTCTACGGAGCGCACCTTGCATCTGATACGGCTCTTGACTATGCTCTCGAGCACCTTGCCCGTTCCCGCCAGATATTTGTGACCGAAAACGTCTACCGCACCCGACTGAGTTCCGGCTCCGACGTACTCGCCGTCCGCAAATCTAACGCCCTCGGATACGGCGACGAGAATGGCGGGATGCTCCTTAAGCTTTTCCTTCACGTCACTGACAAAGCGCTCCTCATCGAAGACACGCTCGGGAAGATATACGAGGTCGGGACCGAGGTCGCCGATGGAAGCGAGCGCCGCGGAAGCGGTAAGCCAGCCTGCATCTCTGCCCATAATTTCAACTATGGTGACAGCATCCATGGTGTACACATTAATGTCACGGATGATCTCCTTAACCGTCGTGGCAACGAATTTTGCCGCGCTGCCAAAACCAGGAGTATGGTCAGTCGCCATAAGATCGTTATCAATAGTCTTTGGAACGCCTACTACGCGAAGCTCGTAATCATGAGATGCCGCATATCTCGAGAGCTTGAGGACGGTATCCATGGAATCGTTGCCGCCTATGTAGAAGAAGTATCTGATGTTATATTTTTTGAGTATTTCAAGTATTTTTGCGTAAGTGTCGGCATCCTCCTCGTGAGATTTAAGCTTTCTTCTGCAAGAGCCGAGAGCAGCCGCGGGGGTTGCCTCAAGAGTCTTAAGATCAGCCTCGTTTTCAAACACCTTGAAAAGATCGACGAGATTTTCCTTCAAAAATCCCTCAATACCGTTTCTCATACCGTAAAGAGTTCCGATAATTCCCTCTTTTTTAGCATCAAGAGCACCCTTGATAACGCCAGATAACGTAGCGTTGATCGCCGCTGTCGGACCGCCCGACTGTCCTACCACCGCATTTCCGTGTAAAGCCATTTTATACCTCCGTTTTTTTACGATTAAAGTTTACTAAGATCAAGATATGAAAGACAGGAGATCAGATATCTCTCCTTATCAAATCCGTAGTCAATAAGGTATGCGTGCTCGCATAGGTCTATCGCAAGGCGGGGTCGCCCACGCATGAATACACGCGGGTAATCGGTGACGACCGATGCGCGGGCCCCATCCATTACTATCAAAAATCCGTAATCCGAGTTTTTGCAAAGTCTGTACAGCTCGTTAAGAAAGGCTGCCTCGGAGCCGTATCTTTCCGTCACAAGCATAGATCGAACATGCTTTTCTTCGCTGAATGAAGAAAAAAATATGTCGTGAAGATCAATTTCAGACAAAAGCCGAATGGCATCTTCTCTGTCACGACGTTTTAAACGAATGTTGAAAATATCCTCAGCGCCTACTCCTCTGAGCTCCGGTAAAGAGCTTTCTAAAATGGAAAATTGCAAGCGTTTTTTTCTAACGTATTCCTTGTGTAGCGCTATATTTTCTTCACTCAAAAATTCCGTCATAGCTTATACCTCGCATTATTTTTACGACTAATTATATGCGAGGTGTTTTTGAAATATTCGTATATTATTTTGAAGCAGATTAACCGAGCAAGTCCTTCTCGGTATATGTGTACTCACTGTTACAGAAGCGGCAAATTGCTGTAAGCTCACGAGGCTTTCCCTCTGCCTCCTGCTCGTTAAGAAGGTTCCTTACCTCCGTCCTTCCAAGACTAAGGATTTTCTTCTTCATCCTCTCCTCAGAGCAGTCGCACTTATACTCAACCTCGAGGGAATCAAATATATCGTAAGGGATATCCTTCATCGCTATGTCGAGTATCTGCTCGTTGGTAAGCCCCATCTGGAAGTAGGAGGAAATGTTGCCCAGAGCAGCCGCGTTTCTTTCTATAAGATCAACGGTCGCGTCATCCGGGAAAGGCAAAAGCTGAATAAGAACACCGCCTGCCGCAAGGCAGGAATAATCCGTATCCACGAGAACGCCGAGTGAAAGCAACGTAGGCACCTGCTCGCTCATTGCAAAGTAGGTAGCTATATCCTCAGCCACCTCTCCGCTGACGAGCTCGATCATACCGGTCTGAGGCTCTCCCTCTCCTATAGCCTTGACAAACGAGAGGGTTCCTCTGCCTACTGCCGCTCCTACGTCGAGCTTGCCATCCGGTCGCTTCGGGGGATTCGCCAAAGGGTTCTGGATATATCCCTTGACGTTACCGAAATAATCGCCCACGGCGATGATCTTGCCAGCTTCGCCGTCTCCGGAGAGGGTTATTGTCACCGTATCGCCCGCATCCGGAAGAAGCGTGCCTATCATAGATGCCGCCGTAATAGTCCTGCCGAGCGCGGCAGTCGCCGTGGGAGAGGTCTTGTGCGCCTCTCTCATGCCGTTTACCATATCACGTGAGTTTATGACCGCGAGTCTTGCCGAGCCGTCACGCGTCATTCCTCTCAAAATGGTTGATTTTTTAGTATTCATGTATATCTCCGTCCTGTTATTTTTTTATACATCTGGCAACGAGGTAGATCCTGTCGTCATCATCGCTTCCCTCACTGAAGCTGAAGTCGGAATATGCCCCGATAAATTCAAAGCCGTTATCCTTCAGAAGCTTTTTCAGCGCGCGGAGGGTGTACATACGCTCTCGCTGCTCCTCATCGTATCTTTCGTACCGTCCGTCCCCGCACTCCTCAAAGAGCGAGATGTAGAAATCGCAGAGGCGGCTTTTTTCGTTATAATAATTCTGCCATACGCAGAAGGTCGAGCCGTCCTCTATGACATACGCCTCTTTTCCGTACGTATGCTCAAATTTATATCTGCCGTTGACGTCAAATATAAACAGACCGTCCGGAATGAGATAATTGTGCACGAGTGAGAAGCATTTTGAGAGCTGCGAGGGCGCTGTAACGTGATTTAACGTATCGAGACATGATACCGTAACGTCAACGGTGCCGTAAAGCTCAAAATCGGTGATATCCTGGCAAAGCCAGAGCATCTTGTCTGACAGTCCCTCGCGCTCGGCGTTTTCTCTTGCAATATCAAGCATCTCAACAGAATAATCAACGCCCGTCATATCGTATCCGCGCCTCGCAAGCTCGAGGGTCATTCTTCCCGTGCCCGAGCCAAGATCGAGAACGAGCTCGGGTCTGCCGTTTTTGTATTCTCTTTTGATTATTTCCTCTATAAAATCTGCCCATGCCGAATAATCGACGTCACCGTTGACCTTGTCGTATATCGGCGCAATAAGATCGTAGATCATCCCTGCTCCTTTCATTCAAATCGTTCAAGTACTTCGTCTGCGTAAAGCCTGTCTATCGCATAGGCGTCGCGCAGAAGCTCAGGCGGGATATACTCGTCGAACTTATCAAATACGGGACATTCACCGTCATTGACGAGAGAGAATGTGTCCAGACCGTCACGCTCGAGTATGCTTCTTATGCCGAATAAGAGATTTTCTCCCGCCTCGGCTTTAGCCTTAAAAGTAATATAACAGCACCCCTCGCTCTGTACGTCGGATATCCCGAGCTCGTATGCATATTTCTGCAAAAATCTTCTTAGTGTCCGGAACGACCTTGTTCCGAGCCAAGGGAAAAGAACGTAGCTCTGTCCGCCGAGGAAGACGAGCATATTGTCATCCATTTTCGCGTTTTTCGCGACTCTGCGCGCATTATCAAGACGTTCTCTTGCGTTTTCACCGAGGAACGCATATTCCTTGCCGTTGAACAGCACGTCTCGCATGGCAAGCAGAAGCTTCGTGTGTATCTCACCGCTGTCACCCGGCCAAGATATCTCCATCTTGCCATCGACGGACTTAACGAATATAAGCCTTGAAGGAAGGTCAACCTCCTTCACCTCCCATACCCTGCCCGCCAGAGCAAATCTGTCGCCGACGGGAGGCGGAGTGGTTATAGTACCTATCTCCTCGCCGTCGCATCTGACCGTATAATCCTCGCTGTCCTTAAAGACCGCGTAGAACTTGAAGGAGTTGAGAAGCCTCTCCCCCTTAAGTCCGACTATGAGACCCTTGGTCTCGGTCATTTCAAGGAATTCGTTGTTTATCATAGACACAAGAAGTGCTCGATATGTCTCCTTGCCGAGTGTTGAAAGTGGAGGGAGTGAAAGCACACGCTCCGCGAGCGCCTTAGGCGTAAGCTCACCCGAGGAGAAAACGGCGCTGAGCGTCTGATGGAATGCCAGGCTAAGCGGCATTTTTTTAACCCGGGGAGGCTCAATAAAGCGCTCAGTCGAGTAGAGGTCTATAATGCCTATGCCGCGAAGCAGCTCCCAAGGAATAAGCTCGGGAAGCGGAGCGTTCGGCAGCGGGGTCTCCTCGCGGTATACCATTATCATCTCGGGCGGCGTGCCCCGTCTGCCCGAGCGTCCGAGCCTCTGTAAAAATCCGCTCACCGTCGTAGGCGCACCCATCTGACCGACTCTGTCAAGCCTGCCTATATCTATACCAAGCTCAAGCGTTACGGTAGCGCAGGTAACCGCCCGAGAGACCGTATCGTCCTTCATCGTACGCTCGGCGTCCTCTCGCAAGGAGGCAGAAAGGTTGCCGTGATGGATAAGGAAGACGTCCTTATCGCCCCTCGCCCTGCATATCTGTCTGAGCGTGGCGGTCACGTACTCCGTCTCCTCTCTGGAGTTTGAGAAGACGAGCGCCTTTTTGCCCTCAAGGGCATCGTAAAGAAATTCGTAGCCGGGGTCTAAAAGCGCCCTGCCGCCTCTGTCTGCCTGTGAAGCGGTAGCAAGGGTCGGAGAGTGGGATTGCACCTCGTTGGGATTCTGTATATAGAAATGCTCGAGACCCAGCCTCCACTTAAGCGGTACTTTTTTTGGCGTAGGTGCGACCGTATCTCTGCCGCTGCCCGCACCAAGCCAAGCCGAAGCAAGCTCTACGTCACCGATAGTAGCACTAAGACCGATACGCCTCGGACTGTGTCCGATAAGTCTCGCTATCCTCGAGAGGTGGCATATAACCTGATTACCTCGATCACTGCCTATCAGCGAGTGTATCTCGTCTATGACGACGAAGCGAAGATTCTTAAAGATCCTCGGTATATCGTTTGAGCGGTTCATAAGCATACACTCAAGAGACTCCGGGGTTATCTGAAGTATGCCCTCCGGATTCTTCAAGAGCTTGCTTTTGTGTGACGCGCTGACGTCTCCGTGCCAATGTGTGACCGTGATCCCCGTCATATCAAGAAGCTCATCAAGTCTTGAGAACTGGTCGTTTATAAGCGATTTCAAGGGTGCAATATAAAGCACCGAAACCGACTCGGAGCACTCGGGATGAGAGAGGATATCGGTAATTATCGGAAAGAACGCCGCCTCTGTTTTTCCTGATGCCGTGGAGGATGAAAGGAGTAAATTTGAGTCGCTCTCGAAGATCACCCTCGCTGCATCTAACTGAATGTCGCGCAGCTCCGTCCAATTGTTTCTGTATATAAATTCCTTTATAAAATCGGGAAAACGAGAAAAAATTTTATCAGCTTCTGTCATCGCTCTGCCTCGTTTTATATATCGATATCAAAAATAGTTATCTTTTTGTTTGAGGAAACACTGTTTTTCTGTGCCGCGGGCTGCTCGTCAACTGCCGTAAAGGAGACCTTGTCGATCAGATCCTCAAACCTCGCATTCTCATTATCTCTGAGGATGTTGAGGAGGGTGAGGTAATCGCGGATGATCTCTCTCGGAGTTATAAGCTCCTCTGCTCCCGCCTTGGCAAGAGCTATACCGAGAAAGCGCTCTATCTGCTCGTCGGTTACAAGGGGCTCAGCGCTTCCCTCTCTCTGCTGATAAAGCTTTGTAAGCCGCTTTACAAGAGCCAAAAGCTCGTTATCCGAGAGGCGCGGAAGTCTTATAACGGGGGAGGACAAATTCTTGTATCCCATATCCGAATACTTGGAGTCCTGAAGCCTGCTGCGAAGCGCATCGTAGCTGAACAGACCTCTGCGCGTGTCCTCAAGGAACTGAGGCGTACCGCCGAATATGATGGCAAGATTCTTCGCCTTGCCCTGAAGCGTATCGTTGAATATAGCGAGAAGCTTCTCATAGTTTGCCTCTCTGGATATTCTGTTCGGTATCTTATATAGGTTAACGCACTCGTCAATGAAGAGAACAAGTCCCGAATAACCAAGGTAAACCGAGAGCGACGAGAACAGCTTAATGAAATTATACCAGTTATCGTCGTCAATTACCGTGCTGACGGTGAAGCCGAGCGCCCCTTTTGCCTCTGTCTTAGTGGAAAACTCACCTCTGAGCCAGCGCAGGCAATTGCTCTTTTTATCGTTATCGTCAGAAAGCGAAGCGTTGTAATACTCGGTAAGGACACGCGCGAAATCAAAGCCGCCAACGTCTCCCTCAAGCTCGGAGAGCGTAGAAAATACCTTTTTGCGCAGTCCGCACGCGAACTCCGAGGTCTCCGGCTCAAGCCCCTCGGCAATAAGCTCCATTCTGAGCTTAGTGAAATGTCTTGAAAGTATGGTCGCGAGAGCGCCGCCGTCGGGACAAGCCTTGCTCGACATATTAGTCATAAGCTCTCTGTACGTCGCAAGACCCGCACCGTTGCCTCCCGATAGTCTGCGCTCCGGCGAGAGGTCCGCGTCGGCGCAGATAAAGCCTCTTTCAAGCGCGTATCCGCGTATGAGTTGAATAAGGAAGCTCTTGCCGCTTCCGTAACGTCCTATGAGAAATCTGCATGCCGCGCCGCCTTCCTTTACGTCATCGAGATTGTCAAGCAAGGATGCTATCTCCTCATGTCTGCCTATCGCGATATACGGCGCTCCGGAACGAGGAACAACTCCCGCGGTCAACGAAGTAAGCAGAGTGTTCAGTATTCTCTTTGGCACTTTAGGTTCTATATATTCTTCAGCCATTCTGTAATCTCCTCTTTGTAGTCCTCAATAATTGCGAAGCCGTCACCCGTATCCTCGATTATTACGTCGCCGAAGCCATCGCTGAACGCCTCGTTGATACGCTCGACCGCCGCCTCCTCGTCTATGCCGCGCGTGCCGGTAACGGAGGACTCGCACAGAGCGGCGATATAGGCTATCTCGGACTCGGTGAGTCCGTAGTCGTTTTTAGCTTTTTCGGCGGTCGGAGTCGGCTGCGAAGCCGTCTCCGCTTCCTTTTTATATTCCGCGACCTGATCGGGCTCGTCGATCCCGTCCGTATCGCACAGTCTGATGGTCGTATCCCATGAAAGACGCTCTATCTCATCAGCATCCGCGAGGGAAAGCTTTTCGTCCGGCGCATCGTAGAGCCTCTCGTATTCCGGCGCTTCTCTCCTCTTTCTTTGCAACTCGCTCTTACGTATAAGCTCGTCAAAATAGCAATCTATCAGCTCCTTATATTCCTTTGGAATATATTTTATCATCAGTCTGCTCTTCGCGCCGAAAAGTGAGCGCAGCTTGTTCTCGGTATATCTGACAGCCGAGGTAATGCCGGCGCGGAGCTCGGATGCATCCGCAAGGGGATAATACTCTATCTCAAGCTTACACTTGACGCTACGTGTGCAGAGCGTGTTGGGAAAGGCGGATTTTGTCACTCTGACGAGATTGCCCTTCTCCTTCTCGGTCATACATACCTGCCATACGGTAGGCAGGATAACGCGCATAGCACCCTCAAGCATATTCTTGTACATTTCCGCCTTGCGAAGATACTCGCCGTCCTCAGCCGGCGCGCCTAAAACCGAGTTAAATCCTCTGTGCCAATCGTAGTCGGAGAGATAGGCGATAAGCGACCATACTCCGTCGCGGTTGGTCGTTCCGATATCTGTGAAATAATACTCCTTGAAGTCGGATATGCGTATGACGTCGAAGATGAAGTCGCGAATCTCGGCAATGGGACACGGCAGCTCGTGAACGAGACAGTAATCTCTGACCCATATCGAAAAATACATATCTATCCTGGGAAGTTCTTTTCTGTATTCCTTCCAAAGACGGCAAAGGAGCTTTATTCCTTTTTCGGGCTCAATAACGTCCGGGAGGTTTATCAGCTCGTAGACATAGAGATAGATATACGAATAATCCGTCTTTATGTATCTTCCCTGTCTCATCTCGTGCCGCCAATAGAAATAATAGCTCTTCTGCGCCTTAGTCAGCTGGGAATACTGCGGCATATAGGAGTAGAACTGCGCGAACTCGCATTTCTCACCCGGGCAATCGTAATATAGGAGCGCCGCCTTGCGAAAGCTGTCGTAAAAATCGTACTTTTCCTTGTATTTCTTTACTGTGATACTCCTAATAAGAGTATTTACCGGATAATATACTCTGTCGGGAGTGTCATTAAAGCCTCTCATGGCATCCAGGTCAAGCTTACGCTCATCTCTGCGCCCGTCTTCCTCCAAGGGCTCGTCCTTATCGATGCTCGGTGAGCTGTCGGAATACTCCTTTACGGTAGGCTTTGTGACAAAGGGAGAAAGAGATGCGCTCTTTTTCTTTGGAATAAGCTTTTCAAGATCCCAGAAATCGTCTTTTTCTTCATTTCTTTCCATAAAAGACACGGCATCGCACCCCCTTTTTTGAAATTAAAAATGGAAAGTTGAAAGTTAAAAGTTAAAAATACAACGCTAAAATACAAACAACTCTCTTAACAAGATATTTTAGCATAAAAATCGTAAATTGTCAACCGCGTAGTCGTGATATATTCGGTAAAATATTAAAAATCAAAAATGAGCGAGGAAGAAAAATCCACCTCACTCATTTTGTTTTTCGGTTGCGCCTGAATGACGCAACCCCATCTGACGTTTTATATGTTTATGGTTTTACTCTTCATCTATGCTCTCGGAAACGGGCTTCTGAGGCTTGGTGTAATTAAGCATAAATACGCCAAGGCAGACGAGAACAAGGGAAACGAGAAGATTTACGAGCTTTACCGTGCTTTCCTCAGGGAGCATAAGCTTGGTAAGAAGCACTCCGAAAACGGGTGTCATAAAGCTGAATATCGTGACCTTGGACACGGGATTGAACTTAAGGAGCATTCCCCAGAGAGCGTAAGCGATAGCAGAAAGGAAGGAGAGATAAACGAGGATAGCTGCGCCGCTGAGATCAAAATGATCTATTTTGCCACCGGCGATAAGTCCGACGATGATCATTACAAGACCGCCGAGCATAAACTGGTATCCGCTGATAACCACGGGATCCTCGCTCCTTGAGAATATCTTGATAAGAACCGACGAGAACGCAAGCGACATCGCGGAAAACAGAACGAAAGCGTCTCCTGTGAAGTTCATACTGAAATCAAGACCGTTGAGGTTAACGGCGATTATACCCGCAAAACCAACCACGCAAGCAACGACCTTCTTGACCGTAAGCTTCTCCTGCTTGAATATCAGGCTGGAGATAAAAATAGCAAAGAAAGAGGACGAGCCGGAAATAATGGTTCCCTTAGCGCCCGAGGTGTTAGCAAGACCTATGTAGAAGAAGAAATACTGTATAACGGTCTGGAAGGCGGCAATAATGGCGACCTTACCGTAGTTCTCACGCTTCGGGTACAGTACCCTCTTACGCGCTATGCTGTAAATTGCGATAGTAATAAATCCCGCCGCGGCAAATCTTATACCCGCAAAGAGAATTGTTGAGGGCACGTCGGGCTTTCCGCCCTCGAACATAACCTTATAGCCCATCTTGATAAAGGGAGTTGCGCTGCCCCACAAGGCGCAGCAAAGCATAGCTCCGATAACAATAAATAACGGTGACGTAAACACCTTTGTAGCGTCAAATCTCTTAGTCATTTTTTCCTCACTTCAATAATCAAATCGTCAGACCGACTCCGCGTAATAGGCGCTGATGCCAAGTCTTATCAAAGAGTCTCTCGCATGCTCCGCGGATGCCCTGTCAGCAAAAATTCCATAGACCGACGGACCGCTCCCGCTCATAAGCGAGTGGGTTGCTCCAAGCTCTATCATCTTGTTTTTTATATTCTCTGCCCCGGAACAAATAGGCAAAATCGCTTTTTCGAACACGTTGAACATTTTTTGATCTGTAAGCTTACCCGACAGCACAGAGTCGTAAACAGCCTTGTAATAAGACTCGGGATCGTCGGCTCTCTCGCCCTCAAAATCCGAGTATATCCTATCAAGCTCGGAGTATGCCATAGGAGTCGAAACGTACTCGCCCGCAACGGCAATCACAAGATGAAGGTGAAGCCTCTCGGGCAGCCTCTGCATACGCTCCCCCCTGCCATAGCACAATGCCGTGCCGCCAAGCAGACAATACGGAACGTCACTGCCAAGCTGTGCCGCGACAGCGAGCAATCGCTTCTCGGTCAAGGGGCGCCTGAACGCCTTGTTAAGCGCCCTGAGTACCGCCGCGGCATCCGACGAACCGCCCGCCAATCCCGCCGCAACCGGTATCCTCTTTATAAGCTTGATGCTCACCTCTGCCCGCATAAGCGTTGACTCAAGAAACAGCTCGGCTGCCTTGACCGCAAGATTGCGTGAGTCGGTAGGAAGCTTGGGATGTCCCGCCACGGAAAGCCGGACACAAGTCCTATCCGAACGTCTGACGGATACGGTCACCTCGTCCTTGAGAGAAACCGTATGCATGACCGTTTTTATTTCGTGAAAGCCATCCTCTCTTTTTGAGAGAACGTCGAGATATAGATTAATCTTGGCGTATGCGTTTTCCTTGACAGAGATCATGTTGCACCTCTCGATAAAATGTTTTAGCGCTCTCACTGCTACATTGTAGCATAACCTTTGAATAAAGTCAATATATATTTATTTTAAGTTTTTCGCAAAAAGCCCTTGACAAGACAGGGAAAATGTGATACAATACCTCGGTAGTTCGGGCAAAGGTGCCCGACTCCTTGCCATCATTCAGGATGGCCTAACGACCAGAAGGAGGTAAAAATCAGATGGAAAAGATTTGTTCTTACGAGACTCTCTTTGCTATCAGCGGCAATTGCTCTGAGGAAGAGTACGTTGCTCTCAAGGAGAAGTTTGTAAACCTTGTTAACGAAAATGCTACCGATGTTACCGTTAACGAGTGGGGTAAGAGAAGACTTGCGTACGCTATCGACTACATCACCGAGGGCTACTACGTGCTTCTTACCTTTAAGAGCGAACCCAGCTTCCCCCAGGAGCTTACTCGTGTATTCGGAATTACCGAGGGTATTATCCGTAACATGACTCTCGCTGTTGAGGCAAAGGCTGAGGCATCCGAGGCTGCAGAAGAAGTTGCAGTTGAGGAAACCGTCGAGGTTGAAGAAACAACCGAGGCATAATTATTTTTGAACAGGAGGCGGAAAAATGGCAAGTTTTAACAAGGTTATCCTCGTTGGTAATATGACGGCAGACCCCGAGCTCAAGCAGACTACTTCGGGCACGTCGGTATGCTCGTTCTCTATTGCTGTTAATCGTCGTTTTACAAAGTCAGAGCAGAATCAGCAGACTGTGGACTTCATTAACATTGTTGCATGGAGACAGAGCGCTGAATTTGTCAGCCGCTATTTTAAGAAGGGTAATCCCATTCTCGTATGCGGACAGCTTCAGACGAGAACGTGGACGGATAACCAGGGACAGAAGAGATATGCTACCGAGGTTATAGCTGACGAGGTTTCCTTCGTCGGACCTGCAAGTGCTAACGGTGCTCCCGCAGGCGGTAACACTTACACTCCCGAGGCTTATACGACACCTTCCTTTAACAGCGCTTCCAGCGCAAGCTTTGAGGAAATTCCCGGCGACGAGAGTCTTCCCTTCTGAGAGGACAGCTCGTCCGCTCACCGTGAGACTCACTACGGCGGGCGCAATATAGAAATCGTGAGTTAGAAAGGTTTGTGAATCCAAATGGAAAGAAACGATTCTCCCCGTTCCTCCTTCCGTCCTATGCACAGAAGAAAGAAGGTTTGCATCTTCTGCCAGGACAAGGTTGACGGTATTGATTACAAGGATGTAGCTAAGCTCAGAAAGTTCATCTCCGAGAGAGCTAAGATCCTCCCCAGACGTGTATCCGGCACTTGCGCTCTTCACCAGAGACAGCTCAACGTAGCTATCAAGAGAGCAAGAGAGATGGCACTTCTCCCCT
>CAYWPS010000051.1:0-12436 GCA_964460165.1 uncultured Ruminococcus sp.
CTGCGAATTTCTCCATTAAATCAAGGTCATTTTCTATTCGCGTTTCCCTCCCTCAACGTATTTTTATACGCCTCTCGGTCGGGAGAACCCGAATTTTCGCTCTAAATCCTCCTATCCCCTGCGCAAAAGAGGCTAGCTCAAGTTTTTCGAACTTGAGCTAGCCTCTTTTTATGTCGCCTCATTGCACAATGTTCTGGGTTTTCGGGAGGAGCAAGCCCCTCCCCTACCTACGAATTTTGCATTTTGCAGACGCCTCACCCACCGCAAGCAGTCCCCCCTCTCCAGAGGAGAGTGTTAATTCCGCATTTCGTGTTTGCGGGAGGAGCAAGCCCCTCCCCTACGGATCGTGCGTAGCAGCCTCTTAATTTTCAACTTTCAATTTTCAATTCATTTCGCATTTAATCTACCCCATCCATTTTCGCATTTTATCGATGGCGGACTTTTCGAGCCTTGAGACCTGCGCCTGACTTATGCCTATCTCCTCGGCTATCTCCATCTGCGTTTTGCCCTTGTAGTACCTACGCATTATTATATCACGCTCTCTGCCCACGAGTCTGCCAAGCGCTTCATTAAGGGCTATGCTCTCTATCCACCCGTCGCTTGCTTCGCCCTCGTCGGCAAGCTTGTCGATGACGTACATCTTGTCATCCTCATCACCGTAAACGCTGTCAAAAAGCGACACGGGCTCTACTATCGCCTCCATAGCCTCACCTACGGCGCGCTCGCTGACCCGAAGCCCCTTGGCTATCTCGGCAAGTGTCGCCTCCCGTCCCTCGGTGCGCGATACCTCCTCCTTTATCTGCAAGGCACGGTAGGCAAGGTCGCGTATCCCCCGGCTGACTCTGACCGCGTTGTTATCGCGCTGATAGCGTCTGAGCTCCCCGATGATCATCGGCACGGCATAGGTGGAAAAGCGCACCGCAAAGTCGGGATTAAAGTTATCTATCGCCTTTATAAGCCCTACGCATCCTACCTGAAAAAGATCGTCTGCCGAGTCGCGCTTGGGGTTAAAGCGTCCTACAACGCTCAAGACCAAGCGAAGATTTCCAAGTATAAGCTTCTCCCTCGCCTCCTTATCTCCCTCGCGCGTCCTTCTCAAGAGCTCCTGCTTCTCGTCCTCTGTAAGCGTCCTAAGCGTAGAAGTATCAACGTTGCATATCTCTACCTTGTTAAACGACATCATAACCTCACTTTATTTCTATGAGGTTAGTATTGCCGAAAAAGGACAAAAATACACGAAAAAGGCGTTAAAATCCAACACGCCCCGCTACTAGCATTAAAACAAGCGACCGATAAAACCCATCGCTGAAAAATAAAAATGACCCCGAGATCTCTCTCGGGGTCTGTCTGGTTTTATGAAGAATAATTATTATGCTTTACTTGCTGTCACCTTAATATCTTCATCCTTTGTTACGGTGACGGTCACTGTAGCCGTAGCTGTTCCCAAGCTGGTACTTTTAGTTTGTGTATCTAAAGTGGTCTCGGTTACATTTGAATACATCGTTACAGTAGCAGACTTCTTACCATTAATTAGTGCAGCGGCATCGGATTTTTTACTAGCAGAAACCGTTATTGTCGAGGTAATGCTGCTAGCCGTATCGGTAAGACTCAAATTTTTATAAGCTATACTGTAGCTATCAGCACCCGAAACCTCAAGCTTCAGGGCATGAACGTAATAAACTACCGGGCTTTCGCCTTCCTTTACCTCCCAATAATCCAGGTAGGTATCAGCTCCCGAGTGAAGATCGGTTAATGAGGTCAGAGTGACCGTACTAGCCGCGTTCGTCGCCAGCAGCTGATTCTTGGTAAGATAGAAGGTTACGGTAGAGCCTACGAGCACTCTGACAGTACCGTTTACCTTGGTCTCGGTGGAGTCAAAGGTGCCTAAATAGAGATCACCGTTCTCATCCTCGATCAGAGCACTGTCGGTGTATATGCCGAAGCCGTCAGCAAACGTCACCTCGATGTAATCGGGCATATCGAACTTCCAGTCCGAGTCGGCAACGCTGAAGGTGTATTCGATATTGCGTATTACGGAATTTCTGCAAAGAGTATCGCCGTAGTAAAGCTTCAAGCTATTGGTAACGCCCTTATAACCGTAAGGCGAAATACCGTTAACGGCACTTGCAGCATCCGAGAGATAGAATTGGGTTATCTCATAGCTTGTTACAGTGGTAGCGGTCGTAACCGTTATCTTTGCTCCATCGCTGTTCTCATCAGCCTGAACCTTACCTCCGAGCGACTCCGCGATCACCGTTCCTCTGACGATGAAGATAGCGTCGCCAACGTACGGATACAGGAGCACGTCATTGATTTTAGAGCCGTCGTTCTTATTTACAAGTGTCAGCTCCTCTTTAAAGGTGCTGTCGTAAATATTCAAGGATCCGATATTCAGGGTAACTCCCTGTCCTACGACGAGCTTGGCTCCCGGAAGCATCTTGTAATCGTCAAGCATGGAATATACCGCGCCGGTCTGATCTTCCAGATTATTCAGGGAGATATCGTTGTGGTAAGTAAGAGGGAAAGTATAAGAGGACGAGGATACGCTGCCGATAATCGAGCCTATGGTCGATCCTGCAAGAGATAAATCAAAGCTATTGAGCGTTGCTCCGCCGTAGAAATCAAGATCCATAACCTCGGTCGCCACGTTGTACTTGGAAATCAGGTGAGCGCCTGAAGACAGCTGAATGAAGTCGGAGCTCGAGCTGCCGACAACGTTAGCGATCGAGAAATTAACTTCCTGGTTTGCGTAAAGGTTGCCGACACCCATCAGCTTACCTCCGCACTCGAACCTAACAGTAGGAGATACGTTCATAAATATAAATCTTGCGAAGGGCGAGAATTTATGAGTCCACTGCGGCTTGAACGAGCTGAACTCCGTCGCGGGGGCAACGTAGTTACCGCTTCGGAAATCGCGAAACACGAAGGGCTGGTACATAACGCCGGTGCTCATAAGATGCACCGTACTTCCGTTATTATCGGCGGTCTCTCTGATGTAGCCGAGAGCGTTTATCGTTCCGTGGCACTTAATAGTTGACTTTGCTCCGAGCTCGAGAAGGGCGTAGTATCGCGCGGTGTGTCCCGCGTATTGAACACCTAAGGGCTCGCCGGCATTGTTCTTAAATCCGCCGCCCGAAAGCTCGCCGGCGATATCGAGTATACCGTTCTGCCAAACGGTGATCGTCTTGCCCGCGGAAAGGATCACACGGGTCACAAGATACGCGCTGTTTTTCTCTGCGGGAGCATCAAGTCCATCACGATCGTAATAAAGTTCCGCAGTGTAGTCATCGTTGTAGCTATCCGCATCCGAACCGTAAGGAAGCCTTAAGGTAACGTACGCCTTGATCTCAACGTCGCTGACTATCTTAAGCTTGCCCGTCTTATCGGGAACTACCCACACTACCTGCGGGCTCGACGAGCTTGCGCTGTCGCCTGCCGCCGCAAGAGCATCCTCAATGCTGCCGTACGCGGTGCCGCCGTATCCTATGGTCGCAACGGTCTTAAGCGGTACAGTGATAGCAACGTCCGCGGTGGAGTCCTCCGCCATCTTGATGTTGGCATTGTAGCCCGATGCGGTTACCTTGAAGGTATAGACGGTAGCCTCACCATTGAAGCCTGCCGAGGAGATAGCCCACGTGTAAGAGGAGCTGACCTCAACGGTCACGTTCTCGTTCGTGGTAAGATCCGTGTAGTAAATAACTAGGCTTTCAGGCTTGTTGTC
This sequence comes from uncultured Ruminococcus sp., assembly GCA_964460165.1. Lineage (GTDB taxonomy): Bacteria > Bacillota > Clostridia > Oscillospirales > CAG-272 > UBA1740. Next base: position 3,722 of record CAYWPS010000051.1, read on the forward strand.
GTTATTTTCAATGAGGTTCTTATAGTATGAACCACCGTTCTTATAGCTGTCAGACCAGCTTACCGTACCCTTAAGCTCGACGGGATTTACGACGAAGCTGACGGCTGCAGACTGGGCAAGATCATAGTTTTTGGTCGCCTCGACCACGGTCTTCACGTAATAGGTGCCGGCGTTAAGATATCCGTCACCGTTAAGAAGCGCGGAAAGCTCATAGAAGTTAGTGCCGTCCGTGCTGTAACGGAGGACTGCCTCGATACCTGCCGCCACGGACGCATCGTCAATAGCCGCCTTGGTGACAGATAGCGTCTGGGTATACGTCCACGCGCTATTTACAGCTGTCGTACCGGTAACGGTGACCTTGATCTTCGCGATCGCAGCCGATATGGTAAGCGTGCCCGCGTCATTGTCGATCACGTAGCCGTCCTTATCGGTAGCGTTCCACTTGTAATTTGGGTCAAGGGTCAGCACTGCCGTAGCTACGTCGCCCGCGTAGGACGCAGGAGTGTATTCTGCGGTGAAAAGAGTACCGAGCCTTTCATCGGTCACGGTGATATCCTGCGATGTACCGTTGTAGGTGAGGTCGGTGTCCACGTCGGCGGGAACGTCTATGCCTACCCGATTGATGGTAAGGATTATTTCGCCGGAGTAATCGGCATATTTATCCTTGGTAGCCGTGATAACCACCTTGTACGTACCCGCGTCGGTGGGTACGTAATCCAGCTCATTGCCGTCCGCGTCGTAATAGGTCGTGCTTACGGTTACGCCTTCCGTTAGCGGCTCCATGGGAATCGGTATCTCATCGCCGGTAAAGTCGGACGTAATATTCTGATTAGGCTCGATCGTCCAAACGATCGGCAGCTTAGATATCTTATAGCTCTTCACTACCGAAGCCTTGGTGGGCTCGCCCAGCCACTCGTAGTTATCCGGGTCTCTGAGGGTGAAGGTTATGTAATACGTGCCCTCATCCGTAGCCGCGATGTCACCCTCTACGGTGTATTCGTCGGTATCTCTGAAGCCGGTGTCGATCTCCTCGCCGGTGTAGGTCTTATCACCGGGCGCGGGGATGTCGAGAGATATCTTATCCACCTTGACGGTAACAGGTACGCGTCTTGGATTATAGTTGCCGTTCCCGTCGGGTACGTATATAGCGTAGAGGGTCTTGGTGCCCGCTCCGCCGAGCTCGCTGACATCCCACGTCCACGTACCTTCAAGGTCCTTGGGGAGCGTGAGCGCGCCGAGATCATCACCGTATTTCGCGCTCTGTGAGGTCTGTACGGTCTGACTGTTTTCTATCGGTTTTACGGTAACGTCTCTTTCTATTACCGTGCCTGTGTAGTTGGTGCCTTCACCGACGGTGATACGCAGTGTGTACTCGCCCGCGTTCACGATCTTATCGATCTCATTACCGTCCTTATCGAGATATACGATATCCACATTACCGTCGGTATCGATCGCGTTGATACCGGAATTTTTGATATCGTATTCCTTGGTATCGTAATCCTTCTCGTACTTATCGAGCACGCCGTCAACCTTGACGTCCGATTTATGTACGATCACCTTGATCTTGCCTGCGGCGTTAACGTAGTTATCACTGTCGAAGGGTGTGTAGATAGCTTCATAGGACTCGGTTACCGCGCCGCTGATAAGCTTATCTGGGTCTGACCACGAGTATCCGCCGTCAAGCTTGATATCGGAGAGCTTAAGCCCCTCAGCCCAATAGATCTCGTAGACCTTGCTGAAATCCGCGTCAAACTCCGCCTTGTTTATCTTAAGCTCAACCTGAGCGGACGCCGTGTAACAGGTATCGTCCAGCTGAAGATTTACCATATACGAGCCGGCATTCTCCTCGGAAATATTGCCGGTGACGTTCAGCGTCTTGTAAAACTCGTCGGAATATCTGCCGCCTGTGAGCTTGTATTCTACGCTGTGCTCCATGCCCTCGACGTAGATAAACGTGCTCTTCACTATCTCGATGGTCAGAGTCTTCCTCTGTATGTACGTGATACTGATCTCCTTTCTCACGGGCTCATAGTTTTCGTCGGAGGGTGTGAATACGGCGTATGCGACGACCTTCTCCATGCTTTCGATGACGAGGTCAGGGTCCTCCCACGCCCAAGTGCCAAGGAAGTTGCCGATAAATTCTATATCCGCGAGGCGATCCTCGTAGGTAGCCTGCGAAATAGAAGGAATATCAACGTCAATAGTGCCTTTCAGGACACTAAGACTGCCTTTATGTACTATATAGTTTACATTTTCGTTGGTATACGTGATCCCTATCTCGTAAGTGCCCGACTGCGCGAACTCAGGAGCGTCAACCTTTATACCCAAGAGGTCCACGTTATCGAAGCCCTCCGCAGTGTAGGTGAACTCGGGAACAGCGGCGGGATATACTATCTCAGCCGAGGATACGGTGACGGTGACAGTCGGCTTCCATATCTCGAAGGTGCCCTCGTGATAGCCGCTGTAATTGTCATCGACTACCTCAAGGGTGTATCCGTACACGCCCGCGGCGGTACTCGCGCTGCCGGTAGATATAACGCTGACGTCAGCGCCGAGAGTATACGTCGGGAAGTGAGGCTCTCCGTCGTACGCGAAGCTATCCTTAAGGCTCTCGAAGCTGAGCTCCTTCTTCTCAACGTTGATATCGATAAAAGCGTACTTGTATACCGTGTCATCGTTGACGTAAGCAAATCTTACGGGCACGCTATGTCTGCCCGCATCGCCAACCGAGGTCTCTGCAGACGACATGAACTCCCACTTACCGTACTTATTGGAGGGGAGATCAAAATCGGCGAGCGTGTCGCCGTAGGTAGCGGAAAGAGGTGTGAGCTCGGGATATTCTATCTCCTTGAAGACCGCGTTCACAACCTTGCTCTCGGTAAGTCCGAGCGAGAGGTCGTAATCCCAATGCGAGAACTCGTATCCCGTCTTAGCCTCCGGCACAGGGAGCACGAGCTCATCCGTGCCGACCACCATCTGGGTGTCGATAACCTCGCCGTAGGAGGTGAACTCGACCTTATACTTCACGTCAAAGTAGACGACGTACTGCTTTTCGTCATGCTCGAAGACTATTTTCTTTTTTCCAGCCTCATCCGTATCATCCACGCTGACTATCATATCCTCGGTCAAGGGGATCTCCACAAGACCTAAGAATCTGTTATCAATTATCGTGATACCGTTAAAGCTTATATCCTCGCCCCACTCTATTACGGATTCAAACTCCTCCGTATCTATCGTGTGAACTCCGTCCGTCAAAACGTCCTTCAGCGCCATTATGGCAAGTATGTCAAAAACTATGAGCAGCATGACGAGTGTAACCTTCAAAAATCTTTTAAAAGCTATTGACATTTCTTTCTCCTTAAGTTTTACGCTTGAGACAATCGTATTTATTGCTCATGGTTATCTGCGTTTGGTAGGTGAACTGTCCATCCTTGTTACAGATAAGGAAATAGAACGGCTCGGTACCCGCAGCCTGTTCAAGATAGCCCTGACCTATCGATTCATCGCTCAGCGCGATCGTATAATTTTGCAGCTTAGGGTTAAACGCAGAGGTTATAGCATTTTCAACGACGCCGTAATTCTTTCCGCCGCCAAAGAAGGCGATACCCGCGTGAACGTAATCCACGCCGTTATAGTTGAAGATGATGTTGGAATAGTTCGAGCTTGACGCCGCCCTTCTTACGAGCTCCTTTACGTTCAGATTTATGGAGGCGAATCCGTTGTCCTCAGGGAATCTGTTATCCATAAGAGTGCTGGAGTCTATATCGTCAAGAGGCTTCCATGTGTAGAATCTGACGTCTTCCTTAAGCGTTACCTTTGCGCCGTAGCTGGTCTTTGCAAGATCCTTCCATCCCGTGAGCAAGCCGTCAACAAAGCCGGAGCCGTCCTTGAGCGCCTCGCCCGCAAAGTGAGAGTCAATGGCAATGGCGAATATGCCCGCATCCTCGAATACGCAATTCTCGAAGGTAACGAAGGTGTTGATGTACTTACTGTCGTACGCAGCCTTTTCCTCGGCTGACATACTGTCATAGGTTTTCTTAGCGTTATAGTCTGAGCCCGTATCGCCGGGAAGAAGCGGTGAGGCTGTGTTGGCGTCATATACGAAGCGGTTGCTGCCTATGCGCGCGATAAACTCACGCGAGGACTTAAGCATGGTATTCTTCACGTTAAGGTGTATTGCCTTTTCGGAGTCGGTCGCGTCACCGAATACGCGCAGCACGGTCCTGCCGTTCTCAAGACGGCAATACTCAATAGTTACGTTGTCGCCGAGAACCTCTACGGTGGTACCCGCATACTCAAGCTTGGTAAGGTCTACCTTGCCGTCAACGGCGGTGAGCTCACAGCTTCTGAGAATGACGTTATTAAGCGTTACGTTATCGTATACTGCGAAGACTATATTGTCCTGTCCCTTAACGCTGATGGAGCTGCCGCTCTGTGACATTGCCACGAAATTAAGAGGACCTTGGAAGAGTCCCGTGGGCTTGCCCGTCGAGTCAAGAGTGCCGAGGGTCGCGTTATGAGCGTTGATCTCATAACCGTTACCGTAGACGTCGTTTTTGAACTGCATAAGCACGTTTATTTCCATAGCGTCCGCGCCGATATTCTCGTAGTAGGTGAGGTCGTACGTAGACTTCATCGTCGTGTGATTGGTCGGCGAGAAGTCCTTGATGTTGCTCTGGAGCACGACGGGACGGGGAGAAGCCTTCTGAGTCTCTGCCCAGAGCTCCGAATAGCTGTACACGTTAACGCCGTTATACACGCAACGGACCTTCATAGCCGCGGATTCGCAGCTGACGCCCTTATATCCGAATACAGCCTTGATCTCTACGATCTCGGGCGTGGACTGCGTGCCGGTAAGAGCTATCACGCCGTCGGTCACGGTGACGTTGGCGCTGCCCGTAACGAAGGAAATATTGGAGAGGAAGCCCTCGCCGATCATATCCGCGCTGACACCTGACACCGTAAGCTTGGGAAGACTGCCCGCATTCTCTCTGCCCACCGTCCAGATATCCTCGATGCCGTATTCGACAGCGTCGTTGGCGATGGTTATTACCTCGGGGGTAACCACCGCGTAGTGCTTAAGAGTGATATATTCAAGCTCGTTGGTTGCGTTGACCGCCTTGACGGTTATTTCGGAAACTCCCGCCTTAAGCGGCTCAACCACGAGATATCCGCTTGCCGCGGCAACGCTGACGTTGCCGTTATCCGAGGCGGCGACGTACTTGAAGCCTACGGGAGTAGCCGAGGACGTGATCTTCTGAGAGGACATATCGCTTCCGAGTATATATCCTGCCGCCTCCGTACCGCCCGCGAACGAGAGCGTGGGCTCCGCTATCTTTTCTATTTTCCAGCTCTTAGGCATAACGCCGTCACCGCTGATGGATACGATAATAACGTCGAAGGTGCCGACGGTGTAGTTAAGCCTGATTGCCGACTGATCAACGCTAACCATAGATGCATCAAGCTGATTGCCGTCCGCGTCGGTAACGTCCGCGCTTATGCTTGCGCCCGCGCTCGCGTAGCCGGAAAGATTGATAACACCGCTGCCGCTCCAGGTATAAGCATTTTCCCTCTCGCCAGAGAGAGTCTTATACATAGCGTCTATCCTCATATTTCCCGTAAGAACGTTGGGAAGCTGAACGGACCACATCTCAAACTGCTTACCGACTATATCGGGCGTCTCGGGAACGACCACCTCGCTGACGTCGGTAACGAGCTGAACCGTCTCTGCGCCCTCTACGACGTAAACTATCCTGAATTTTACTGTATAATCCGCCGTAAATGTCTGACCGTCGTAGGATACGGTGAGCTGCTTTGCTCCGACGGAGGAGGTATCGACGCCGCTTACCATATCCGAGGTAACGGCAACCGTTTCTCCGCCCGACTCCACAAGCTTAAGTCCGCTAAGACTAAGCTCCTCGCCATAAACCGCTACGGAATTAAATTCCGTACAGTCGAGAGTATAGCTTTTCTCGCCGTCATCCTTATCTTTCTTTTTGCAGCCTGCAAGCCCGAGGGTCATACCGACAAGCAGCAGGAGGCTCGTAAATAAGAGTAGAATCCTTTTCATTTTCCTATCTCCTTATGTAAAAAATAAATGATCATGAGCTTTTTGGGATCGCTGTCACCGTTATTTCATCAAGCGACGTAACCTCTCCCGTGTGATTGTCGGTAACCGAAAGAGCAATATAAGAGTTTGTAAATTCATTAATAAATTCAATAACACCGGGAACGGTCTCCAGCGTTATTACAAGATCAACGCCCGTTTGATCCTTCTCGATCCTGATCGAGATATATCCGCCGTCGCATACGTAGGTCTCACCTACGGTAACGGTATCAAGCTGAAGACTTCTGTCAGCGCCCGTACTATCCGTGTATCTGATAAGCGCGGAATAGGAGACGTCAGCTCCGAGAGGAGAAAGAAGTATGCCTATGCGCGTAGGCCCGCTTGCGTTGGCTTCATATCCGTCAACAAATTTCTCCCAAGCTACTCTGATCTCGCTGACACGCTCTATGTAGCAGCTCTTGGTGACCGTATCGCCGTCCGCGGTAGTAACGGTTATCCTCACCTCGATCACACCGACAAATGCCTCATCGGTAAATTGATAGAACAGTACACCCGTATCCGTGTTGAAATCAACGCTTACGGGCGGCTCGGAAATGAGCGCGCCGTCCCCGTCGTAAAGACTTACCTCTACCGTATCAATATCCGCCTCGGGATTAAGAACGGACCTTATCTCACCGCTGTTTTCAAGCGCGGTAAGATAGCTCGTATCGTTAACGAAATCTATGACGCCCGAGCTTACGACGTTTACGGTGAACTCTGACTTTGCCTCGGGGTTATCTAAGGAGGTGACCTCAATGACCGCCTCGCCGATGCCGATGCCGTATATTTTGCCGCCTGCCGTAACCGTGGCAAACTCCGCGCCCTCCTTCACACGGTAGGAAAGCGCCTTGTTAGAGGCTATGACGGGATAATAGGCCGTGTTGATCTCCGTGCTGCCGCCTACGACTATGGTATCGCTGAGGGGCGTTGACGATATGCTCTCCACGGTCTTTGAGCGAACGGCGACGTCAAAGGAGTCGCGGTATCCGCCATCCACGGTCTCGAGCGTTACGCGAGCGTATCCGGACGACGTGGGCGTTATCTTAGTGCCCTCGACCTTAAACTCGGCAAGCTTGTTGTCTCCGATAGGCGAGAAGCTGACGGTGACGTCCTTCTTACTCGCCTCGGTGGGCGTGATGCGATATTCGATCTCAAGGCTATCGCCCTTATCAAGATCGAGCTCCACCATTTCCTCTGTAACGATCTCAATGCCGTTTACCGGTACGTCAACCGCGATGCTGACCACGTTCGTGGTAGTGAAAAGGCTGAGCATCAGTATAAGAGGAAGGCAGAGTATGAGCAGAATTATCATTATTACCATCGTGCTACCCCCTTACAATGACAAGCCGTCGAGGCACTTGTCAATTCTGAAGCCGTAGTAAGCTATCGCCGCTACGAGATAGAGCGCGCTTACAGCCGCGGGGAGCAGATACGAATGTGCCTTGGTAAAACCAAGCCTGGTAATAAACTGCACCGTACTGCCAAGAGAGAATACGTAGGATACCACGGAGAGTATACCCGCTACGAGAGCGAGAAGGATACCCATGGTAACGACCTTGGCGATGGTGCGGTTGCCGGCGTTCTTCATCTCGGCAAGCGAGGAGGAGAGGCAGGCGCCGCCAAGGTCCATTTTCGTCGCTATGAATATCTGCGCGGTGGAGAAGGCGATCGCTATGGGCGCGCAGGCAAGAGCGTCAAGGGCGCTGAGCGAGGTCGCCGCCGCGAGAACGGTAAGGCTGATCACTATGGAAAGCGAGCTTACGATGCCGCAAAGGAGCACCTTTGACAGAAGGATCGTAGACGCCTTGACGGGAAACATTTTAACCTTGATCGCCGCCGCGCCGTCGCGCGTTACGTTGGTCGCGCAGAACGTGTTGGTAAGGATACTGAATATAAGGATCACCAGAGTCGCAAGCGGGAAGCTGACGGAGAGCCCTATCGTGTTTTTGATAAGCGACTCAAAAAGAGTGTAGCAGCAGTAGACCATCACGGGCATGCTAGCCGCTATGGCAAAATACGAGAAAAGGTTTCTCGGCTCTCTGAAAATAGAGATAAACTCCTTCTTCATGAGCGCAAGGAGGGGAGGAAGCTTTTTCTTCTGCTCCGCCCTTCTCACCCTCTGACGTCTGCCGTCATTTTTGTAAAGAGTCGCGTAAAAGAGATTTTTGGATATGAAGTAGACCGCGATGACCGCTACCGCGGCTACCAGCAGAGCTATGGCAAATGAGAAAAGAAGCTCACGGCAGAGCGCAATATTGGCAAAGCAGTTGGCGGGATAAGTGTACCGCATAAGACCTTGCAGGGTATTAATAAATCTCTCGTTAAAGAGGAACTTTATCGAGCCGGTCTCGAGGAGTGACTGCACCACCTTAAGAAAACGCGAGTAAAGAAGGAACGCGCCCATCACTATCGAGCTTATAGATACGAATATCAGAGTGTATTTATTGCCGATAAAATCTATGAGCTTTATGTAGGGCAAGAGGAGCACCGTTGCCGCGAGGAACGCCCCAAGAGGCATAAGAAGCCACACGGGGAGCGTCATTACGAGGAATATCGGCGAAAGCTCTACCGAGAGGTAGAAGATGAGATTGACCGAGACTATAAGAATG
>CAYWPS010000052.1:0-12352 GCA_964460165.1 uncultured Ruminococcus sp.
CCACGACCTCTAGCGTGACAGGCTAGCGCTCTAACCAACTGAGCTACCAAGCCATCCCGAAATGGACTTTCGTCCTGGTGGAAAGTACAGGGCTCGAACCTGTGACCCTCTGCTTGTAAGGCAGATGCTCTCCCAACTGAGCTAACCTTCCATAAACGCTCCATTATTATATCAAATAAAAAAATGTTTGTCAATAGGTTTTTGAAAATTATTCAAAAAAATTTTCGAATGATAATTATCCTACGCTTCCGCATGACGCTATGCGCTCTATGCGTTCCGGCAAAATTCATAAAGCAAGCAATATTTCTCCCCCGCCGTGAACCTCATCGTCAAGGTCAAGCGGGGGGGATCGTTACGCCATAAATGACATTTTTTATTTACATTTTGGGGAGTTTTTGCGTTTTTCAGCTACATGATCATTGATTATACCAAAAACAAGAGAAAGCGACACAACGCCTCCCGCAATGCCTAACGCAACCGCGCCCGCAGCGCCGAGATGCGAAAGAGCCGATGGTATAATGCCTCTTATAAGGTCTCGCACGGCACGGTATAGGTATCCGCCCGGCACTATCGGAATTACGCCCGCCATAAGCATAACTATCGACGGTGCTTTAGCTATCCTCGCATTCACCTCGGCGAACAGAGCCGCCACCGCGCTCGAGATAAATGCCGCCCAGAAGAACGACTCCGTGAGCAAGAAGACTCCGAAATACGCAGCATACGTAAGAGTGCCGCAAATACCGCCGTACACCAGGTGCCGTTTATTCGTCTTCAATATTATCGCAAAGGTCACGGAGGTAATAAACGACGTGGCGATCTGTATAAGAAACAGATCCTCGGACTCAGCGGTAACCTCGGGGATAAGTCTATCGCCTATCAGGGCATACGAGAGCATATAACCGAAGCCTATCATCAGAGTCTGTATCATAGCCTGCAATATCTTAAGAGTACCCGCAAGAAGATCGCCGCACATAAGATCTCGCATCGACGTACCAAACATAAGTCCCGGTACAAGCAGCATTATAGCTCCGATTATAATCGAATCAACGTTGATATCCGGCAGTACGGTAAACGCCAGACCGGCGAGCGTAGCCGCCACGAAGGAGGATATCACCGTCTTAGCCATACTGTTCAGCCTGACCGATGGATAGTTTAATATAAGCGCTACCGCAAGACCAACGACAAGAGCCACGGCAGAGTCGATAATTCCGCCTCCGAAAAACAGGCAGAACGCCCACGCCACCAATCCGGACGAGAGAATATGAAACCACGTGGGATACGGCTGCTTCCTGTTGATATCGTGAAGCATAGTATCGAACTCGTCAAGCGAGGGCTTATCCCTGCATATCCTGCGCGACAAAGCGTTGAGATCCTCAAGCATGCTGAGGTTTGTCGTAGTCTGCTTCACACGTCTCAGCTGTGACGAGTAGGAGCCGTCCGGCATTCTTATTGCCGCATTTATCATAGATATTATGGTAAAGACCTCTACGTGTACCGCTCCGTAAGCGCGGCATATACGCTCAATGGTGTCCTCTACCCTTGCGACCTCACCGCCGTTTTTGAGCATTCCCTCGCCGACGTCCAGCGCCAGACAGAGCAAATATTCGGTAAAGTCGTCCTTGTATATTTCGCGAACCTTGTTTTCCACTTCCCAAACCTCTTTTCAGTCGATTATACCCGGGCATCCGCCGCCAACCTGAATCAAACGCGTTTTACGCAGCGTTTTTTCACAATGATACGTTAACGGTTCTCGCGATAGGCTATTCTACCGTAAACTCACAGACGAGATGGAACTCATGCGCGTCACTCGCCTCGGTAGCGTTTGCCCAATAGGATTTGACCACGCGGTACCTTCCCGCGGTGAGATCTCCGTATCGCTCGGAAAACTCAAAGGTATGCGTAAGGCTCTCTCCGGGAGAGAATATCATCAGCTCCATAGTATTGGCAAGCTCGCCTACCTGGGTAACCGTGTACCACTCACCGTCCCTTTCCACCTCAAGAGAGTAGTCACGCATATTACCGCTCTGCCACGTAGATTCGGTATTGTTCTCTATTCTAACCGTAAGAGATCGCGAATCGGCAGAAATAAGCGTAATGAGCGCCCCCTGCTCCTCGGTTTTAGCGTCTTCAGCCTTATCTCCGATTTTGATATCATCGTGTAAAAGTTTTTTTATCATATCACATCCCGCAAACGACGCGCATATCAGAAGAAGCGCCGCGGCAAAAATCATTTTTCTCATGCTTTATCCTATTTTTCGTCAAATTACTGCAATTCTAACTAATTTTATCACATACCCGCGTAATGTGCAATACGTTTTTATGATATTTTATAAAGTATTTTTCGGTGAATAAGCAACCGATTCTCCGTCGAAAATAGCTACATCACCCGAAAGGGATAAAAGAATGGAGGTAAGCTATGTCACCGAAGGAATTACTCTATATCGAGGATACGCTCAGTCACGAGAAGCAGGTCAAATGCACCTGCAAGGACAGCGCCGCGAAGCTTGAAAACAAGGAGCTCGCCAGCTTCGTCGAGGGGCTCGCGTCAAAGCACACACAGTGCTTCAACAAATTTTACGGACTTGTGGGAGGTAACAATGCAGGATAAGGAAATAATGGAGAATATCCTCTTAAATCTCAAGGGTGAGTGCGACCTTCTCATGCACGGCACGGTAGAATCCTCCACCCCCGCGGTGCACGCCGCCTTCAAGTCAGCGCTTGACGACACCTTGGCAATGCAGAGCGAGGTGTATGCTAAGATGGCAGCTGAGGGGTGGTATCCGCAGACTCCGGCGGAGCAAAAGCAGATAGACGCCGTGAAGCAAAAATTCTCGGCAGGGTGCTAATTTGCAGTATTTTGTAAACCTTAATTGACTTATTACGCAAAACTCGCTCCGACCGCGCTTTGTCAATAGTGTAGGTCGAAGCGAGTTTTATTATTTTACCGGATGAATCAATCCTTCCTCAAAAATCCCTTTTTGCCCGCGATCTTTATTATACGAAGGATAGCCGGACACAAAACGACGTTGAGGACGAGCTCGATAACGAAGTTCATTCCGGCGAGTCCGAAGACGAGCATACCAATGCTGACTCCGTTATCCGCCGCCAAGCCGACGAGCTGTTTCCAAATAAAAACATAACAGCCAAGGAGAAAAACTCCCGTGTTCACAACGGGTGCGGCAACCGCGGCGCAAACCACCGCGCCGACGGAATTCTTTTCCGAAAGAAGCTTATAGATCACACCTGCCGCAGATCCGGCTAAGATGCCTTTGAGAAAAAGAGTAATGACCGTCCCTGCCGGACTGTACGTCAGGAACAGAGCCGCCTCGCCCAATGATGTAAGGGTGGGAATAACTGTCAGCCAGGCGCCGACGAGCGGACCGCAGAGAGCCGCGCCGATCACGACCACCGGTAACACGAGCGTAACCGTAGCCGTGCTGACGACGGGAATCTTAATATAGCTCAATACGGCGGTTAAGGCAGTCAAAATTCCAATGAGAGCTATTTTTCCCGTTAATTCATTTTTTCGTTTGCTGCTGTTCATATCATACGTCCTCTAAATCAAAGGGTAATCGCATCAGCTGTCAAGATGCTTGAGGATCACCTTCCATACATCCTCATCCTGCGCTGTCATTCTGTCCCAATCGTAAGAGGAAACGAATTTCTCCTTATCCTCCTTCGTGAGATTCCTTTTGCGCGCGATCCGGGCTCTTGACTTGCTGTATTCGCCGATATATTTAACCGCATCCTCGGTATAATTTGGATTGTGCCCCTTGTTGCCGGTAAGAAGGAGGGTGACGTTCTCCGCCCCCTCGAGCCCGGACTTAAGCGCCTCATAATGCTCGATCTTGCATAACGTATCGTTATCCGAATATATAAGAAGCGCCTTGACGCCCGAGGATCGCAGAGACTCGATCGAATCGAACCGAGAAAACCTCGGATTCGACTCTCTCTCAAGCTCGAAAACGGGCGCGCGATACCCCTTAAGAATACCGCCGAAAAACGTACCTATCATTTTCTCGACGGAGACGAACCCCGACATTGCCACAACGTGCGATATCTCGGGATGCAGGGCAGCGATATTCATAGCCGAGAATGCGCCCCAGCTATGTCCCATAACAGAAATGTCAAGCCCCGAGAAGCGCTCGTCCGCCTTCAGCATAGTGACACAATCGTTCAGATCACAAAGCGACTGCGCAAGCCCCTTGGGTGTATCTCCGCCCGACTCCATGCAGCCGGTATGATCGTAGGCAAAAACCTTGTATCCATGCTTGCAGAGCATATCGATCTCTTTCATATAAGCGCGGTGTCCGCCGCCAAATCCGTGATCGAACACGACTATTCTGTCCCCTCTCGCGCCGTCGCGCTGATAGAGATATCCCTGCAGGACGTGCCCCTCGGACGCGCAAAAGGCGATCGGCTCCTTACGGAGTCCCGGGAGATCCTCCGCGGAAAAGTAGAAGACCGTTTCGGTATCGTCACATCTGGTATACATCATACCCTTGTACATATTTACGACCTGTTTTTCAAAAATCATGATAACACCTCACATCGCAGCTCAGCTCAAGCTGCGGATAATTATAACATATCGCCGCTGTTTTTGGCGGATTGTTCTATGGAATACTTCTTCTTATCGTATATATACGACTACTTTTATTTACATTTTCACTTGTTTTCAAACTCTTTTTCGACATCCGCCAAAAGACTGCGTATCTTAAGATGCTGCGGACACGCCTTCTCACACATACCGCACTTTATGCAGTCGCTCGCCTTGGGTCCGTCCTCGGTGTGCACCTCATAATAGTAGTCCGTGTTCCAATTTTTAAATGCGCGCCGCCCGTTGAGGCAGGCAAAAAGTGCCGGTATCGGAATACGCATAGGACAGCACTCGGTACAGTACTTACAGTCGGTGCAAGGTATAACGTCCTGCGATCGAAATATGGCGGATACCCGCTCTATCGCATGCCACTCCCGCTCGTCAAGCGGCTTAAAATCAGTCATATAGCTGAGGTTATCGCGCATCATGCTCATATCGCCCATGCCGGAGAGGACCATCGCGATGCCGTCGAAGCTCGCCGCAAAGCGAATAGCGTAGCTCGCATAGCTGCCGCCGCCAAGAGAGTCAAGCACAGCCTTCGCCTCATCAGGAAGATTTACAAGGCTTCCGCCCTTGATCGGCTCCATAACGAGCGCGGGCTTGCCGTGCCTTCTGCAAACCTCCAGGCACTTGCGCGATTCAACCGAGGCATCCTCATAGTCGGCGTAGTTAAACTGTATCTGCACCGCCTCGAGCTCCGGATACGCGGTCAGTATTTTATCAAGAACGTCCGCGGTGTCGTGGAAGGAGATGCCGACGTGACGAACCCTTCCCTCTCGTTTGAGCTCAAACGCGGTCTCGTACGCCTTGCAGCTCTTGTACTTCTCAAAATTGCTTCTGTCCTGCGCGTGCATCAGATAGAAATCAAAGTAATCAACACCGCAAGCCTCAAGCTGACTCTCAAAGAAGGGGCGGATGTCCTCCTCTCTCTTAAAGAAGGTGCTCGACAGCTTATTTGTAAGAACGAAAGCGTCTCTCGGATAACGCTTGACCAAGCAATCGCGGAGCGCGGCTTCACTCTTTCCTCCGAGATACCCGTGTGCCGTGTCAAAATAATTAAATCCCGCACCGATAAACTCATCTATCATCGCAGAGAATATATCATAATCGACCGCCATGCCGTCGCCGACCTCCTTCATAGGAAGCCGCATACAGCCAAAGCCAAAGCTTTTCTTTATTTCGGGAAAATACTTATTATTCATATTACCTCCGTTTCTACGTTACATTATATCACAACAATAAACGTTTTGCAAGCGTTGCGCCTCAGGTATGGCCTCTATTATTTTTTCACTCCGTCTTGCAAACCGTACGTATAGGTGCTATAATTGATATATGATAATATAGCGGCAGAATGAGCTTGCCGTAAGATCAAGGAGATAATATGCAGACAGTTCGTCTTGGAAAAACAAATATTACGGTAAGCAAAAACGGCTTCGGCGCGTTACCGATACAACGCGTATCAACCGAGGAAGCGGTACGCCTTTTAAGAAAAGCCTACGACGGAGGAATTAACTACTTCGACACGGCGAGATTCTATACCGACAGCGAGGAGAAGATAGGTCTTGCCCTCTCGGACGTGAGGGAAAATATCATTATCTCCACCAAAACCATGCGTACGGACGCCGAGGGCTTCCGGCGTGAGCTCCGTGAAAGTCTCACTCAGCTTAAGACCGATTATATTGACATATATCAGTTCCACAACCCGCCTTTCTGCCCAAAGCCGGATGACGGCACGGGTCTTTACGAGGCTATGCTCGAGGCAAAGCGCCTTGGAATGATACGCCATATAGGCATTACGAGCCACAAGCTCGCCATTGCCGAGGAGGCTGTCCGCTCCGGGCTTTACGATACGCTCCAGTTCCCCTTCTCCTATCTCGCAAGCGAAAAGGAGGAGGCGCTTGTAAGACTGTGTGAGGAGATGGACGTCGGATTTATCTGTATGAAGGCTCTCGCCGGCGGACTTATCTCCCGCTCAGACGCCGCCTACGCCTTTTTGGCGGATTACCCCGTAGCGCCTATATGGGGCGTTCAGAGGGAGAGCGAGCTTGACGAGTTTCTCGCGTATAACGAAGCTCCGCCCGTGATGACCGAGGAGCTTTCCGCATTTATCGAGGCTGACAGAAAAGAGCTTCTGGGCGATTTCTGCCGCGGATGCGGATACTGTATGCCCTGCCCCGTGGGAATCGAAATAAACAACTGCGCAAGAATGTCGCTTATGATACGCCGCGCGCCCGTCGCTGCGCAGCTCTCGGAAAAGAGCCAAGCGATGATGAAGAAGATCGAGGACTGTGTGAATTGCGGCAAGTGTAAGTCGATGTGCCCCTACGGGCTGGATACGCCCGCGCTCCTGAAGAGAAATTACGAGGATTATAAGTCGTTTCTTTGATTCAGACTTGATCTCCTTAAATTTGCGCTTAACGTGAGAGTCTCCATTTGGCGTGTTATCCTTAACGGAGAACACGCAATGAATTGCAACCTTGCGGTTGCGTGAATTGAAAGCTGTGCTTTCATGAATTGCCTGCAGCATGAATTGTGCCTTACGGCACATTGGTTGCAATTCAATTCACGGAGGAGGCGGCGCGTCGATGAGAAATCGTGGCAAGCCACTTCATGATGCGTCAGCATCAATTCATCTATAAAAACAAACAGAGCAAGAATAGAAGGATCGGTGTTTCCTTTTACTCTTGCTCTTCTGCTTGTATAAGGGTTCGGGCTTAGCCCAAGTGCATTTGACCGGTCAAATGCGATGCTCGCACTCAGCGGTATTTTTAAAATTCTCCGTTAAGGGCATCTCCCTTTACACAAGGGAGCTTTTTTATCGGCTATGCCTGAATGCGACAGCCCCGTTTTTCGCCGTGTCAAATGGGTACGTCTGTTTCGATTTATTTTTTACCGCACTCGATCAGCTGACCTACGGTATAGTCACCATCGACCACGTGTACCGTCACAACGCGAACGGTCTTGTTGCCGGAAAGATCAGTGGCTGTAAGAGTGAGTGTGTGGATACCCTTAGAAAGCCTGCCGCCAATGTCGATAGCGCCGTCGCTCCATTCTTCCGCTAAGTCAACCTTGTCGTAGTCGTCAACGCAAGCGATAGCCATGCGATAGAACGTGCCGACGGGTACGTATATCTCGCTCGCCTCAAACTGAATCTCGGGAGCTTTCACGTCAGGCGGTCCTACGGTGACGTTCAGAGTTATCGCGGAGATGTTGCCATAGTAGTCGGTTGCGCTTACCACGCAGGTATGCTCGCCCTCAACCATATTTCCGTCAGCGTCAAGCGCCCCCTCGCTCCACTCGTAATCAAGAGGTACATATCTTTCCTCAAGCGCGTGATAAGCCGTAATGCCCGGCACAAAGGGCTTTCCCGCAGTGGTAATAATATCGGTTTCCCCCTCATAATTCAACACGGGGCCGACTTTATCATCCTCTTTGAGCTGTATGACGATGCTGTCTATATAGAAGGTATAGTCTACCTCCTCGCCATCCTCGAATCTATAATTGGTGCCTATACCAAACACGCCGAGATATCCATTCTCGTCGGCAAGGTCGCCCATTCTCCACGTGGACGTGAAGCCTGATCCGGAGGACGTGATAGAATACTCCATCCACTCATTTTTAGTCGCCTTTGCAAGTACGATCCAATTGGATTCTCCCATATTGGAAATACGTATCGCGTTATCATCCTCCTTCATATAAAGACGGAAGGTTATGCTTTCTATCAGATTTATCGGGATCCTAAGCGACTCGGGATCGAAGGTCATACCGAATCTCGCATTTGTAGAGGTCATAGACGTTACCTTCAACACGTTTCCGGTATATCCGCCGGGAACTCCCGCCGATGACGCCTCCTCGGGTGTGAGATCGGTGACCGTGCCATTATAGATAGAAACGCCGCTAATATATTCGGTGTATGGAATACTGTCGAGATTTATTACGGCAGTGTTTGCCGCGACAGAAACCGTAACGCTGATAGACGAAGCGTTACCCGAGCGGTCGGTTGCTATTACCGTGAAGATGTGCGTGCCTACCTGAAGATTGCCAAGACTGTTTACCGCGCCCGCGCTCCACTCGTACGTAATAGCCGCGCTCGCATTATCGTATTCGTCAAATGCGCTGATACCGTCAAGCGAGAAGCTCTCGCCCTCTTTAAGCTCGAGCTCGGTGGGACCGTTATAGGTTATTACGGGAGGTGTTGTGTCGTCGGACACGCCTTCCTTGTATTTGATGGTTATCGAGTCGATATAATAGCATTTTTCCTTACTGCTGCTAAGCCTTCCTATAAGAGCGAGCTGTCCGAGACAGCCATCCGAATTAGCCAAGTCGGACATTGAGCAGCCGCTATTGAAATTCGTTCCGTTAACGTCAAGAGTCACCTCGGTCCAAGCGCCAAACTCACTCGGAGTTACGTTCATAACCCAAGATTCGCTTGTGTAAGGAGTTTTAAGCCTTATCGCTTTATCTCCGGAGTAAAAATACACTCTGAAAGTGATGCTTTCAATAGAGGATATAGGTATATTCTGTGAGGAGAAATCAAAGTCGCAGGTGGGATAAGCAGCAAGCGCGCCTGTTTCAGCGCTAGGAGCAACACGGATAACATGACCGACATACCCCTCGGGAACTCCCGCGGCAGCCGCCTCGCTCTCGGAGTAAACGGTTACATCTCCAAGGTATCCGTCAGTACCCGCCACAGCGCCGTTAACTGTAACGGGAAGCTCGCTCGTATATGAATCGCTTTCAACGGCATATACCGTCATTGTACCCATAAGGATAACCAAAACAAGAATAAAAGCCAATAATTTACGCGCCGTCGTCATTTCACTCCACCTCCTCAAGCATTATATCCTTAATGGAAGTAATTTCATCAGCGGTAACACCGATCTCAATAAGGAAGCTCTCAACCTTCTCGGAGTAGGAATCTCCCTCGTAGTTATCAGCTATATAGAGATACGTGTCGTGTATCTGAGTACGCAGACCTTCGTTATACTTCGTAGAGCCGTAAGCTCCCCAATAGGAGAACACCGAAAGCTCGTACTCCATCATAAGAGTGTTCTCGTCAAGTCCGAGAAGTCCTCCGAGCACCATAGCAACGGTACCCGTACGGTCACGTCCCAGCGAGCAGTGGAAGATTATCGGATAATTATCCGGGTCGGCAAAGACCTTTATGGTATTCGCAAACTCGGTCTTGTTAGCCTCCGACATCCAGATGTAATTGCTGCCCGTAGAATACCAAGGACAAGCGGTAACAATGTGATTAAGCTCACTGACGGGCGCGGTCGCGCTGCTGCCTCTGAGGTCGAGGTCGGTCTTAACGCCCAAAATGTTAACCAAAGTGTACTTTCCAAGCTCCGTGATATCATCAAGCTTAGCGGAACGGTATATCATACCCTGCTTTATCCTGCGCCCGTCGACCGTTATGTATCCGCCGATATCACGGGAGTTGCTCACGCCGTCTATATCAACAGTTCTGGGCGAACGGCTCGTAGTAAAGGTAAACACCTCGCTGCGCACGGTGAAATCACCGTAAACGGCATCGACGTACCAATAATACGTGGTATCAACGTAAAGATGCTCAACGGAAAGCTCAGGAAGATTTACTACATAACACTGCGCATCAACGAGATTCGCCTTGGTCGCAACGTAGACCTTATAATACTTGGCAGCCTCTCCAACCTTCCATTTCAAAACGGGAACGTTAGGAGTAAAGACGTCCTTCTCAAGCCAATGCTCATCAGTGTCTGTGGTGGTGTAGTCGTACTGCTCATACCAGCTTTTGATTCGGTCGTTCGCAAGATATACGCTTGCTCCGTTAAGCGGCAGGAGCGCCTCGGTCTCCCAATCAATAGTTATATTGCCGTATTCTCCGTATCTTGCGCCGCAGATCTCGCATTTCGCTCTCTCGTTAACGGTTGCCTCGCCTCCGGCGTGCTCTCCCATATCCTTCTTATCTCCGCAAGCACGGCACTCTATCCAGTGTCCGTCGTCATCATGGGAGTACGACGTATTATACGAATGTGAAATATCCCCCTCCGTAATACCGCATACCCGGCAGGTCTTGGGGGCGTCGCAGGTTGCCGCGATCCAATCGTGATCTCCCTTTTCCGTATATTCAAGACCGCAGCCTGTGCAGGTCTTACCCTCCTTACAGCTTGCGGTGCCGCCGCTGTGAGATACCTTTCCTATCTGCTTATCGCATCTCGCGCAGGTGCGCCAATGATTTTCAGCATCGCTGTCGAGTTCTCCAAGATCATGTCCGAGCGCCGCGCTCCGCACATCGCCGCAGTATACGCACTTGCCGTCCTCGGTGCAGGTAGCCTCGTTGTATTCGTGATCCAACTTTCCGCTCTCTATGTAGCGGCATTCCGTGCATATCTTAGGCGTCTCGCAGGTTGCCTCACTGAAGCTATGGTCCGCCGGCTCACCGTAGCTCTCTCCGCAATCGTCACAGACCGCTTGCTTGTAACACGTGGCGATACCGCCGGTGTGACTATGCTCATCGTCGCCGTCTTGTCCGGTCACTCGATCGATCACATCGCAGCTTACGGTCGCAAAAATGACGCAAGCCAAAAGCAAGAAGCACAGTAAAAGTTTTTTCTTCATACGATTCTCCTTTTTAAGTATAGTTTTAAAATACTATTTCGTGCTGTCGTTTACAGTCTTCAGAACCTGATCCTTTATATTGATCATGCCGAGAGCTGTCGGATGACCGCCGACCTTGTCTATACTCTCAAGCACTATCGCCCTCGCGCCAACTCTCAGGCAGGCGTTCTTTATCGCGCCGACGATCTCGGATTTGATATCGGTATTGCAGATTCCGAATATCTCGGCGCCGGGCAGAGCTTCGCGCAGCTCAGTGAAGAAGCAATGGATAGCGGGCAATACGCTGTAAAGATCCGCCTTCTGCCACCCCGAAGTCATCTCCTCGCCCAAAGGCGCTCCGCACCAGCTGTCGTTGGTGCCGCCGAAAACGAGCACGGCGTCTATCTTATTAGCTTCAAAAAAGCCATCGTCCCTAAGAACCCGAAGTCGGCGTATAAACGAGTTAGTCATCGATCCATCGGTATTGTTGTATCCGGTATATCCGATAGTCGAACCGCTCCAGCTGTCGTTTCTGACAAGATTCCATCCGGTCTCACGCATCAGCATGCTCCACCAGGAATATTCCGGACCGTCGATATCAGGCTCCTCATCCCTGCCGCCGTAATACGCAGCGTACCCATCGGGAATGCATCCCTTATAGGTCGAATAACTGTCTCCCATAATAATAACGTTTTTGTTTTCCATAGTCTTATCGCCTTTTCGTCTTTTTTATATTTTAACATATAGATGTTTTTCAGTCAATTGTTTTTTGAAGATAATTCAAAATAATTCAAAATTACCTATTAACTGTTTTTCAGAGAACACAAAACAAACGCCGCGGCATAAGCTATATAAAAAAGCCGCTCAGCATTAATCCCGTAAAATTCTTTTTGATAAAATGTATCTCCCCCCTTGACAAAGAGAAAAAACTTTGTTATAATATCATAGCACAAATAAATCGGCGTCATAGCCAAGTGGTAAGGCAAAGGTCTGCAACACCTCTATCCCCCAGTTCAAATCTGGGTGACGCCTCCAAAAAGAAAAGTCGCGCAAGCGGCTTTTTCTTTTTGTACTCTTCACTCTTCACTCTTCACTTTTCACTCTTCACTTTTCACTCTTCACTTTTCACTCTTCACTTTTCTCTAAATCCCCCCGCGCGACTTTTCCAGAGAAGAG
>CAYWPS010000053.1:0-12274 GCA_964460165.1 uncultured Ruminococcus sp.
ATCCTTTTACATTTATAAGGAACGAAGGCAGGCGAGAGGCGAGAGGGCGTAGCGGAGGAGGAATACGCCGCGAGCGCGCCGTCGAAATACAGCGAATATATAAGAGACGCCGCGCCGGGATAATAGGTCTGCGTATCCGATATTCCGTAATACCAGACTCTGAACGCCACGACGTTCTTACCCTGCCTCATATAGCGCGAGATATCCAATCTGTCATACACCTTCATATACGGGAAGTCCGCGTACTGACCGAAGGCGGCAAGCGAGCCGTTGACGTACACGGTATAATTGCTGTCAGATGATATATAAAGCTCCGCCTCCCTGCCAAAAAAGTCAACCTCGCATAAGAACTCGGCGTACTCGTCTGCGCGCGGCGCGGTGTTTTGCCATATCCATTTGGATTTTTCAAAGGGATTCATATTTACCTCGTGTAATGTTTTGTTAGCTTGATTTTATCATACGTAAATTAAAAAAGCAATAGGTAAGTATTTTTTTTAGAAGTGCGAGGTAAGATACGCCCTTTGCATACGAGCTCTTGACATAAGAGTCGAGATATGCTAAAATAACAGTGTAAAAATACAATAAAACAAAGATTATCACGTGCAAAAGGCAGATAAAATATAATGGCAATTGAAAAACAGGGCTTTATATCAAGGCTTACAAAGATTTTCGGCGACAACGGCTTCTCCAAATTTTTATCGCTTGAGGTGAGCGAGAAATTTCTCCGTCTTACCGATAGGATGCTCGAGGAGAACGAGAAATACAACCTCACCGCCATCACCGACCCCGACAAAATAATTCTCAACCACTACGCAGACTGCGCCGCCTTGGCTGCAAGACTGCCGAAGGGCGCGAGGATAGCGGATATTGGCTGCGGAGCGGGCTTCCCCACTCTGCCGGTGGCTATACTGCGCCCTGACGTAAATATACTCGCAGTCGACTCGACGGCAAAGAGGATAGCCTACGTTAAGGAAACCGCGGAGCTGCTCGGTCTTACAAACGTCAGGGCGGTGGCTATGAGAGCGGAGGACGGAGGCAAGGATCCGGAATACCGCGAGAGGTTCGACGTCGTGACCGCCCGCGCGGTCGCGGAGATGCGCGTGCTCACCGAGCTATGCCTGCCCTACGCCAAGGTTGGCGGTCAGTTCATCGCTATGAAGGGCAAGAACGCGGAGTTCGAGCTCCAAGGCGCGAAGAAGGCTATATCTATGCTCGGAGGCAGAGACGTTAAGGTCGAAGAAATCAGCCTTAAGGGTCTTGGCGAGGTGCTCACACATCCGCTTATCGTTATCGCGAAGAAGGAAAAGACACCCGCAAGCTACCCCCGCCCCTTCGCGCAAATAAGCAAGAAGCCGCTTTAAGCCTCACGCACGTATATGATCAATAGGTAGGAAAAATGGAGATCTGGGACGGATACAATGCCGACGGCACGCTCGCGGGCGTAGATATCATCAGAGGCGAGCCTATACCCGACGGAATATACTTTATGACTGTGGAGATACTCGTCAGACACACGGACGGCGACTATCTTCTGATGATGAGAGACCCTGCGAAGCCAGCCTTCCCCGGCTATCTCGAGGCAACTGCGGGCGGTGCAGCGCAAAAGGGTGAGGACCCATATACTGCGGCACTGCGAGAGCTTCGCGAGGAGACGGGAATAAGGGCTGACAGCCTCACACCGATTGCGAATATGCTCTACCAAAGGATGCTATGCTATCAGTATCTGTGTACGACCGACTGTGATAAATGCTCGGTCACGCTTCAGGAGGGGGAGACGGTGGACTATAAGTGGGTAACCGAGGACGAGTTCATCAGCTTTATACACTCGGGCAATATGATACCCACGCAACGAGAGCGATACACCGAGTATTTCAGGAAGCTTAATTACGTTAAATAACCGAATATCCTATGGGCTGTCTCAAATGCAGAAATTGAGACAGCCCCATTTTTAAAATTTAACATAACTTAAACATTTCGTAAGCAAAACGCAAAAATAACGGGTGTATAATAAGCTCACAAAACGAAAGAAAAGGAATTATAAGGAATGGAAAACGTGCAGGGATTTAATTACAGCTACTCCGCGCCCAAGAACAAAGAGGTGGAGAGCATCCGCAATAAGTATATAGTAAGAGAAGAAACCAAGATCGAGAAGCTCCGCCGTCTTGACAGAGAGGCAAGCACTGCAGGTCAGCTCGAGTCTCTTACGGTAGGAATCATCGGCTCGCTTATCTTCGGAGTCGGAATGTGCTTCGGTCTTGACGCACTCACAGGCGCAGACTGGCTCACCTTCGCATTCGCAGTACCCGGCGCGCTCGTAATGCTCGCGGCATACCCCATCTACAAGATGATCTCGGAAAAAGCAAAGGCATATCTCGTGCCCAAGATCCTCAAGCTTTCCGACGAGATTTCGGCAGAAAATATAAATAAAGGCTAATAAGTAAATAATTATATACAAATCAAATCAATTTCAAGGAGAAAAAAACAAAATGGGAATTAAGGCATTTTTCAAAAAGGCATTCGGAGACATGAAGAAAAGCGCCGAGGCGCAGCACGAGGTTGACAAGGCAGAGTTTGCAGCTGCAAAGGCAGAGGCTCGCGCCAACTTCGAGGAGAACAGAGGTCACAACACCTTCGCTAAAGCAAAGGCAGATGCTAAAAAGAGCTGGGATGACGCTCATATGACTCCCGCTGAAAGAGAAGCAAAGGCTCAGGAGGAGCGCGATGCAAGAATCGAGGCTGCAAACGCAAGAGCCGAAGCAGCTAACGCTCGTTACGAGGACGCAAGGAAGTAAGATCAACACACAGGCGAGGCGCGCAAGCTGTCCTCGCCAAAGTGCTTTAATTATACCGCCTTTATCCATCGGTAGGTTCCCGAAGCAGAGGCTTATCAGTATAAAATGACAGCGGTAAAAGGAGAAAAAATGAACGCTATTGAAATCAGAAATCTATCAAAGAGCTTTCGCGGTATGTATGCGGTCGATCATCTTAATATGACCGTACCCATGGGAGCTATCTACGGCTTCATCGGTGAGAACGGCTCGGGTAAATCGACCACTGAGAAGCTCATCTGCGGTCATCTTGTGCCCGACGGCGGCGAGATCAAGCTGTTCGGCAGGGATTACACCGACCCGGGTGTAAGAGTCAGAGTGGGCGCACTTATCGAGAATGCCGGATGCTTCCCCGGCTCGAGCGTATATCAGAATCTCATGATGCAGTGCATAAATCTCGGACTCGAGAATCCTGACGATGAGATAATGCGAGTGCTTAAAATAGTTCGTATGGAGGACAACGCGAGTCTCAGGTTCAAGAGCTGCTCTCTCGGCATGAAG
The DNA here is from genome assembly GCA_964460165.1 of uncultured Ruminococcus sp. Lineage (GTDB taxonomy): Bacteria > Bacillota > Clostridia > Oscillospirales > CAG-272 > UBA1740. Next base: position 3,330 of record CAYWPS010000053.1, read on the forward strand.
CAGCGTATCGGTATAGCAATGGCGCTGCTCGGCAGTCCTGCCCTCCTGATACTCGACGAGCCCATCAACGGTCTTGACACAGACGGTATGAGAATTATGCGCGAGATCCTCGTGGATATCACTTGCGAATACGGCTGCACGGTGCTTATATCCTCTCACGTGCTCGGCGAGCTCGAGAAGATAGCGACACATTACGGCATCATCCGCCGCGGCAGGATCATTATGGAGCTCTCCGCCGAGGAGATGGACAGCCGTGCGCAGGTCTTTACCTCACTGAAGTGCGCGGATACGGACGGCGCGTTCAGACTCCTTAAGAGCGCATACGGCGACGTGCGCCGAGAGGGTGACTGCATCAGAGTGTATGACGTGGAGAACACCGAGGAAATAGTCTCTTGTCTTATGGCTAAAGGACACGCTCTTAAAGAGATAAAGAAGAATAAGATAGGGCTTGAGGAATACTACGTCGAGCTTATGTCAAAGAAGGAGGAGGGTAACGATGACTAAAGAAATAAAATTCACCTCTCCGAGCTTTTCCGAAAGGATAAAGGGTATGCTCGGCGTTGACCTCTACCGTCTTTTCCACACTCCGCTCTTTTACATTTTCCTTGCCATATCGGCTATCATACCCGCTATGGTTTCCGCAATGACGATGATGCCAGACCAAAGCGGTAACGCTATGGAGCCGCTCTACTCTAACGTATGGCAGATAATCGCGGCTCGCGAGCCCCTCTACGTCATCAATACCATAGCTGACTACGCTAATATGAATATGGTATTTATCTTCGGCGGTATAATGGTGTCCATCTTCATCGGACACGACTATAAGTCGGGATATGTCAAACAATTGTTTACAACTCACGCGCTTAAGCAGGATTATATGATATCCAAGAGCTTGGTGTGCGCTTTCGCGATAGTGTGTATGTGCGCCTCTTATTTCATAGGCGGAACGATAGCGGGTCTGCTCGTCGGCTACGACCTCGAGGTTAATGCCGGCTCGCTTATCCTCGCCATACTCTCGAAGATGGCGCTCAGTCTCGGCTGGGCAAGCCTTTACACATTCTTAAACGTGATTTTCAGAAGATACTTCGGTCTGTCGATAGCATCCTCGTTCTTCTTCGGCACGGGAATACTTGTCATCGGAGCCGCGGCAATCGTCGAGAGTCTGTCGCTCCCAACCTGGTTCTTAAACGTATTTCTCTACGGCTCGTCGGTCAACGCCTGCCTCACAAGCCATATCGGCACGTTTATCGCGGCATGTGTCACGTCGATAGCGTGGGCAGCGTTCTACAATCTTGCCGGCACTTACGTTCTGAACGGCAGCGACGTTTATTGAGGTGATAAAAATGAATGCAATAGAAATAAAGGATCTTTCAAAAAGCTTTGGTACAAAGCAGGCTGTGCGCGGTCTTGATATGACCGTGCCGATGGGAGCTATCTACGGCTTCATCGGTGAAAACGGCTCGGGTAAATCCACGACGGAGAAGATGATATGCGGTCTTATCCAAAAGGATGACGGCACCATCAAGCTTTACGGCAAGGACAACACCGACGAGTCAGTACGCGCAAGGCTCGGCGTGCTTATCGAGGCGCCCGGATGCTTCGGCGGGCTCACAGTGTTTGATAATATGATGCTCCAGGCGGAGAATCTCGGCATTAAAAACGCGGAGCAAGAGGTGATCAAGGTACTGAAGCTCGTAAGAATGGAGGGCGCGGCAGGTAACAAGTACAAGAACTGCTCGCTCGGTATGAAGCAGAGAGTCGGTATCGCTATGGCTCTGCTCGGGGACCCCATCCTTCTCGTGCTCGACGAGCCCATCAACGGTCTTGATGCAGACGGCATGAGAATTATGCGCGAGGTCTTTCTTGATATCGTCAAGGACGGTGAAAGAAGCATCGTAGTATCCTCTCACCTGCTCGGTGAGCTCGAAAAGGTAGCCACTCACTACGGTATCATCCGTCACGGCAGCATGATGTGTGAGATGACAGCAGAGGAGCTCGACCGAAGCTGCCGTACCTACGTTGCCGTAAAGGCGGGCGATATGAGCAAGGCAAAATTCCTTCTTACGACGAAGTACGCGCGCGTCGAGGAGGACGAGGCAGGATATCTCCGCGTCTATGATGCGACAACACCCGAGAACGTAGCGAGATATCTCTACGAAAGCGGTGTTACACCGACCGAGCTGGGACGGGCAAGGATCGGTCTTGAGGAATACTATATAGATCTGATGAAGGAGACGAAATAAATGGAAAGCTCTGTAAAATTCAACAAATCAAGCTTCAGGGAGCGTCTGTGCTCGATGCTTCGCGTTGACCTTCGCAGAATGTCAAAATCCGGAGTATTTTATATTCTTCTTGCCGCAGCACTTCTCGTCCCCGTGCTCATGACGGTGATGATGACTATGATGGACGGCTCGGTCTCCACCGATCCTCAAACCGGAGTACAGACCGTTATCCACGGCCCTGAAAGCACGTGGCAATCCATCGGTACACTGCCCGGCAGCGAGGCTATGGGCGGTATGGACGTTATGGCTATGTGCAACATAAATATGATGTTTATGGCGGTAGCCGTGTTCGTTTGTCTGTTCATTTCCGAGGATTTCAGCAGCGGATACGCAAAGAATCTCTTTACCGTGCGCGCAAAAAAGAGCGACTACGTTATCTCAAAAACCGTCGTAGGAGTTATCACGGGTGCGCTGATGCTGGTGCTTTACTTCATCGGAGCGATGATAGGCGGCGCGGTATCCGGTCTCTCCTTTGACCTTGTGGGTCTGTCCCCCGTCAATATCCTGATGTGTATGCTGGCAAAGATAACGCTTATGCTCGTGTTCGTGCCCATCTTCGTGCTGATAAGCGTTTCGGCTAAAGCGAAGGCATGGCTCTCGATATGCGGCTCGCTCGGCGGCGGTATGCTCCTCTTTATGATGGTATCGATGATCACGCCCCTTAACTCCACGCCGGTGAACGTCGCGCTCTGCCTCGCGGGCGGTGCAATGTTCTCCTTCGGACTCGGCGCGGTAAGCAACGTCGTGCTGAAAAATACGTCGCTGGTTTAAGACGTCGGTATAAATATTCTCGCTTCCACGAAAGCGACGGAATAACAAAGGAGCAGGAATAGAAGGCTCTTTTGTTGCGTTAATATTTCGCGCGGATATTATTCGACATCTTACGCCAAAATCGGCAGCTTCCCTATGGTAGAATAAAAGCAAAAAAGGAAGTAAGGAAATGGATATGTTTGATGAGGCGCGGGCAATGTCGGGCACTATGGAGCTGTGCCGAATAACGCAAAGGGAGCTCGCCGAGAGAATGGGCGTGAGCCAATCCTACGTGGCAAACAAGCTCCGCCTGCTCGCCCTCTCGCCCTATATGGAAAAGCTTATACAGAAGCACGGTGTCTCGGAGCGGCACGCAAGAGCGCTGCTGCGGCTTGACGGTGAGGAGGATCGCCTCGAGATACTCGAAAAGGTAATAGCGCGGGATCTCACGGTGAGGGAATGTGAGGCTCTGGTTGATCTTAAGGTGGACTCCTACGCCCCCGCGACTATCGAGCGTGCAGAGTCCTCAGCTCGCATAGACGCCTTTCTCTCAACGCTCAAGAAAAGCCTCGCCACCCTGCGCTCTCTCGGTATTGAGGTCACGGACAGAACAAGCTATTACGGCGAGAAAATGTACATAACTGTTTGCTTTGATGAGGTTTAAGGCAAATGCAATTAGAAACGCACTGGTAGGCGACGGTGCCCTCGACGTCCCGAAAATACGGAATCAGAAAACGCTACCAGGTGCACAAAAAATTAAAAGGCTATCCCAAGCTTATGCAGGGATAGCCTTTACTGTTATAACGACGTCGGGATATATTCAGACCTTATCCTTTATCATTCTGTTTATACGTTCTCTGACACGGAGCATTTCATCCGAGGAACGAGCGCAGCGCTTGAAGTTAAGCCCGTCGCCGAGCTCCTCCTCGATAGCCGCGACGACCTCGTCATACGAATAGAGGCTCTCGGCAAGCTGCATCGCTCTTACGTCCTGCATAGCCTCCTCAAGCGTTATAAGCCGGATGGACTCGAGAGGGGTTCCGTCCTGATCGGGATAGACCACGAAGCAATCGCCCGCAGGTACCCAATCCTCGCCTCCGAGGTCCATAAACGGATTTATAGCATCGCCCGAGGCGCGATTGTTGTAGTAGTTGAAGCCCCAGTGCAAGAAGCCGTCGATCTGCTCCTTATAAAGCTGCATACCGATGGAGCGTGTGCGCCACGAGGGCATCGCGAGATAGCAGTTGCTGTAATCGACGACCTGACAGCAGGCGTAGTAGACCCACAGATCCTTGACTCCCGCTTCTATGAACGCGGGCGCGGACTCGGTCGTGGGAACGGGATGATCCAACGCTCCCGTCTTGTAGAACTCGAAATCCGAGAGCGCGTCCATAATCTTGTAGTCCGAGAGCTTATCCGCAACGACCTCCTTAAGCGCATTGTACTGATCGATATAGCTAAGGTAGGGCTCGTCGGAAATATGGTAGAGGCATCTATGGTCGTCGCCTCTTTGCTTCATATACTCGACAAACGCTGTGACGAGCTCGGAGAGGAAACGCACGTATTCAGGATCAAGCGCGAGAGTCTCCCAGCCAAAGAGCCTCTTGTACTCGCCGTCCACGGTGGCGTAAATATGCGCGGCGTACTTGCCCTGATACTGCTGATAGAAGTGAGATATCTCAAAGAGCTTGACACCTATTCTGTCGCACATATCAAGGTATCTGCCGAGGAGTGTAAAATCGAAGGAATATACGCCCTTGTCAAGACTGACTCTGACGAGCTGAGAGGGTACTCTCTCATATCCAGGCAGAACGTTGAGCGCGGGGGTAAAGAGCGGAACGTAGAGCGTATCTCTGCCCCTTTCAACCGCAACCCGTGCGAAGTTCTCTACTATTTCAAAGTGTCTGTCGGACCACGGCTCTACGTTGTAGTACGAGGCGAGACAATCGGCATAGAACCACTGCGTGAAGTGCGTCTTCTGCTCAGGGAGCGCAGCCGGTATGACGTCAACGGTGACAGCCTCGGTAACCGTCGTGCCGCTTTCCCCCTCGGTAACGGTGACGGTGAGCGGGCACTCTCCCTCGAGATGCTCGGGAATTTTTATCTCGATCCAGACACTGCGGAGCTTATCTCTCGAAGGAACGAGCTTTCCGCCGTAGCGTAAGGGAGTAAGCACGTCGGGATAAACACCGGGCGTAGTTCTCAAATAATTCTCGTCGTATTTATCGGGTACAACAGGTCTATCTACGGGCACCCATCTTACGTCACGGAGAATCGCATAGGGCGCAAGCTCCCCACCGAGCGTAAGGTCACAGAAGGGGCGCCTCGGAAGATATTCACCGTCATCCTCTGTGTCTGTGTAAAGGAACTGTACCGAGAGCTTCTCCGCTCTGAGCGCGCTTATTTTGCCGAGCGCGTCAAAGCTCTCGATCCTATCCTCAAGAAATATTTTCTCCTGCGATGATAATATTTTAGTTTTAAGCATTGTCTTTCTCCAATCTGTATAGTTTTCCGCATTTTTCTTTCGCCGATATCTCACAGTCTGCGTACGCTTCATCCATTACGTCGTAGAGTCTGCAAGGATACGGCATATTCAATCTATGCAACCCATCCCTTGTAAAATGAGCAAAAAGATAACTTTCGTTTACATATACGATGACATCCTCATCAAAATAGAGGTGCACGCCGCTATTACGGCAAGCCTCTCTTATACGTCCCGATGTCATCTCTTCTATACTCTCTTCGTTAAGCTTTATCAGCCCCATGCCCCTTGCTTGCGCATCCCTTTCAATATACCTTGAGAGCTCCGTCGCGCAGGGCTCGAGAATAACGGCAAGCTTATATTTCGACTTCACCTCGTCGTAATCGTCAGCGAGGTATATGTCGTAGGGCGCGCCTATTTTGCCGAGCGCCTCTCTTGAATCGTAGACGACCGAGTAGCCTACGGAAGCATCCCGGATATACTTGTACGCCCTCTCGTCAACGAAGACCGCTATCTCGGAAACGCTGCCCGAGGGAAGCTCTGCCGCCTCACGTGAGATATTTAAGAATTTTTGCATCAGCGGGGCGTATCCGTCGTACCAGCCTCCCCACATATCGAACCACCAATGCCCGACACCGCGTACCATTGAGCGCGCGTAGTGCATTTTCAGCATCTCAGCCGCAGCATCCTCGGGTATCGGTCTGAATATCGGTGCGTCGAAATATGGGTTATCGGGATAGGGACTGCGCGTTAAGTGGGTGCGCGTGTCATTTTCCGACATAAAGAGCTTGCCTCTTTTTTTAAGACTGTCAACGGGAAGCATATATCCGTGGTCGCGTCCTAGCTCGCGCCCCTTAGCGTAGGATACGGGCGAGCAGAGAAAATCGACGTCGGGTGAGTCGATGACCTCCCTCAGCGCAGCGTGGCAAAGCTTTCTGTCCGGGCACTCGAGCGTGTATCCGTAGAAGGTGCCGACGAGAAGCTCTCCGTCAGTCCTCTCCTTCGTAAAGGCGGCAAGCTCACGTATAAGACCTGCGGTAACCGCGGAAAGGAAGCCGTAATACTCCTCCTCGGTCTGCGCGATCCCCTCTCTCGCCGCATACAAGGGGAATGCCTCACGCGAGCGCAGACCTATCGAGCCCTTGAAATCAAAGGGCATCCACTCCTCGGTAGTTCCCGAGGCGAGCTGATATCCTATCACGTGCTCGCGGTAGTGCGCCGTCTTGACGTGGTCTATCATAAGCCCGAGCATACGCTTCATCTCCTCGGCAAGAGCCCTTGATGAAAAGCAAGGTCTTGCAAGCTCGGTCATACCGAAATCGCACAGCTCGTCGGGGTGCGCCCTCTCCCACGCCTCACTCGGCGAGAGGTTGACTCTCGGGAAGATGAGAGCATCCGGACACGCGGCAAGTATTTTTTCTATATTTTTATCTAAAATCTCCCATTTTGGCTCACCCGTGTCAAATATCGCCTCGCCGAAGCAGGGATACTGCGCGTTCTCGTTAAGCGTTTTTGACGAGAAGAAAACGGGTAGTGAATAGAGCTTATATCCGACGCCGCTGAACTCCGAGTAGCGCGCGTTGTGTGTAAAATAGGTTATGTAGGAATCGGTAATTATCCTCTCACCGTTAACGAAGATAGAGAGCCTGCCGTTTACTTCAGATATTTCCGCTCTCATCATCCCTCCTTAAGAGATATGCGTCAGCAGCCGCTCTTATGGAAAAGCCGTGCTCTGAAAGAAGTCTCTCCGACTCATCCGCGTCCGTGCCGCATATATCGGACAGTATCCTGATCATACGCCCCCGCAGCTTCGCGTTGCTGGGCTTCAGATTTATCATAAGATTTTCATAGACGTGACCGAGCCTTACCATAACGCCGGTCGAGATCATATTGAGAACCATCTTGTGCGCCGTGCCCGCCTTCATTCTCGACGAGCCGGTAATAACCTCTGCGCCCGTGTCGGTCACGACGGAGATATCTGCGAGAAGATCGAGCTTTGAGCCGGCATTTGACGTAAGGGCAACGGTCAATGCTCCCTGCTCCTTTGCCGTCCTGATCGCTCCGAGCACGTACTCGGCGCCGCCTGCAACCGATATGCCCACCACGGTGTCAAGGTCAGTCGGAGAATAGGCAAGAATATCTCGCTCTCCGCTCTCGGCGTCGTCCTCGGCGTTCTCGACCGCGTGTCTGAGCGCTCTGTCACCTCCGGCTATAATTCCTACCACGGTATCGGGGCTCACACCAAACGTGGGCGGGCACTCGGACGCGTCAAGCACTCCGAGCCTGCCCGATGTGCCCGCGCCGACGTAAAAGAGCCTGCCGCCCCCAGCCATGCGCTCTGCCGCCGCATCTATCACAGCGGCAATCTGTGCAAGCTGGCTGTCTATCGCCGCCGCGGCGTTTTTATTCTCACGCTGCATAACGGCTGCCATCTCGGCACTCGTCATTCTGTCTATATGAAGCGTGTCCTTGTTTCTCATTTCCGTCTTAAGCATACGTCCTCCTCGCGAGCAAGAGCGCGCCCGTATAGGGCGGAGCCTTCGATACGCTGACGTGATATTTGTCTTTATCCTTAAGATTATTGATAATATAAGGTAGGAAAGACTCGCACTCAGCTATAAGTCCGCCAACCAGCACCACACGCCGCGCCGCCTCTCCAAAGGCTTCATACGAGGACTCGATAAGTCCCGCCACGCACCGCATATTTTCTCTCAATATGCCCTCCGCAGACTCATCCCCGAGCTTGTAGGCTCTCACTACCTCCTCAGCGAGAGAGGCTATCAGACGCTTACCGCCCGAATAGAGCTCCGACAGACATTCCGTCACGGTCTCTTTACCGAGCCGTGCGCGTATCAGTGAGGTGAGCTTATCCACACACGCCCCCCTCTCCTCGAGGCGTAAGGCGTGCATCACGGCGTCTCTGCCTACTGCGTATCCGCTGCCGCCTTCTTCAAAGAGGTAGCCAAATCCGCCGCGCCTGCCAAGCGCTCCGTCCGTCTGCGTAAAGGCTGCGCTTCCCGTTCCGACGATCACGACACAGCCGTCACCGCCGCCAAGAGCCGCGGCAACCGCGCACTCGGCATCATTGCCGTTGTCAAAGCTTTTAAAGCCGTATTTTGAGAGAAATTCTCGAAGCCTGTCGCGGTTATCCCCCGACGTGCCTCCGGCTATGCCGAAGAACGCTGATATGCGAGAGGTCGGCAGGTCGCCTATCACCTCGCTTATACCTTTGGCAAGCAGCTCGCGCGTCGCCCTCATGCCTATATCGTTCGGATTGCTCGCGCCAAGGGTAACGTGAGATAATATTTTTCCGTTGGCGTCGGCAAGCACGAAATCCGTCTTAGTGCCTCCGCCGTCGATCCCAAGAAAATACTCTCCCTCGGACTCGTCCGTCAGAAGACTGTTGACGTCGGTCTTCAGTATAACGGCAA
>CAYWPS010000054.1:119-12249 GCA_964460165.1 uncultured Ruminococcus sp.
CGTGACCTGCGGGGGTAACAACCTTTGTGGTATAGTCACACTCGGTGCAATACTCATAGGCATTCCAACCGTCCTGCGTACAAGTCTTGGTTTGAGCGGTGCCGTTGGCTATAACGTGACCTGCGGGGGTAACAACCTTTGTGGTATAGTCACACTCGGTGCAATACTCGTAGGCGTTCCAGCCGTCCTGCGTACAAGTCTTTGCTTGAGCGGTGGCATTCATAATGCTATGTCCGGTCGCCGAAATCTCACTGTATGTAGTGTAATTGCAATTGCTGCAATATTCATATGCGGCATATCCGACAGAAAGACAAGTCGGCGCTTTCGCCTCTACTTCATTAACAACGTGAGAGCTCTTTTCCGTGTTTCTGCTTTCGGAATTTCCGCAATCACAGTATTTGCTCTCGACGCCCTCGGTCGAGCAAGTGGCGGCTGTGACGGTCTGCCATTCGCCGAAAGTACAAACGTGCTCAACGTTATCGTTATTTTCATCTTCATTCTTATGCTTCTTTTTACACGAGCCAAGCGTGAGTATCAGAAGCACCGAAAGCAAGCATATAATTATTTTTTTAGCCATGCTTATCAAACCTCATAAACTAATCAAATCTGTTCTTTTTTTCTTTAAGTATGCGATATATAGAGCGATAGGACTCAAGGCGGCTCTCGGGTATCTCGCCATCCTTGGCAGCCTTTGCTATCGCGCACTCGTCGGCTCCCTCTCCGACGTGAGCACAGTCGGTGTATCTGCACTTGCCGACGTAGGGGATAAACTCCGGGAAGGTCGGTATGATATCCTCAAGCGAGAAGAAGTCGAATCTCGCAAAGTCTATAAGAGAAAATCCCGGAGTATCCGCAAGGAAGCCCGTATCTTCTCCGCCCTGAATCTCGAAAATCTCGACGTGGCGGGTGGTGTGTCTGCCGCGCTCGATCTTGCGCGATATTTCCGCGGTAGCGAGCGCAAGATCCGGGAACAGAGCGTTCATAAGCGTGGATTTGCCGACTCCAGATGCGCCGGCGAATGCGGCAGTCCTGCCGTGCGTCACCTCACGCGCTATGTACTCGGCAAGCGGCTCAACACCTGTTTTGTCCTCGGATGAGGTAACGAAGGTCGGTATTCCTACCTTAATATATATTGCGGCGTACTCGTCGGCGACGCTTGAGTCAAGGTCGCTCTTGGTGATGACGACGACGGGCTTGATGCCGTTGTGCACCGATATCGCTATAAGCTTATCTACCGTCTCGATAACCGGCGAGGGCTTCCTTGCGGCAAAGACTATAAAGAGATAGTCGAGATTTGCCATAGGAGGTCGGATGAGGCTGTTTTTGCGCTCCAAGACCTCGGATATAACGAGCCCGTCGGGAGTAGAGTCGTCGCACAGTATCTTGACATCATCGCCAATAAGCACCTTTTCCTCGTCGCGCTTCAGTACACCCTTGGCACGGCAGGAAAGCCTCTCTATTCCGTTTTCACCGACCACGCGCGTCTCATAAAGTCCGCCCAGCCCTTTTACTACCTTTCCGTATTTTGTGACTATCAAATGGTTTTCTCACTTTCGTGTAAAAAGTCAATCGTTTTCCGAATTATTTTTATTTGATCTTCTTAACTGTCCGCACGCGGCGTTCACGTCGGTGCCGAGCTTTCGTCTTACGGTAGCGACAACACCGTATTTTTCAAGGATTTTAGCAAAATTATTAGCGCTTTCCGTGCTTCCCTGCTTAAATCCGGTCTCCTTTACCTCGTTGACGCGGATAAGGTTAACGTGTATCGGAGCGCCTATGGGGCGGAATGCCGCCGTCAGCAGCTCGGCAAGCTCTCTTGCGTCAGCCTCGGTATCGTTCTTACCGCTGATAAGCGTGTACTCAAAGGATATTCTCCTTCCGGTACGCTTATAATATCTGACACAGGCGCCGAGAAGCTCCGCTATCCTCCACTTATTGTTGACGGGCATGATCGCCGAGCGCTTCTCGTCGGTCGCCGCATGGAGCGAGATAGAGAGCGTGATCGGGATATCCACCTCCGCCAATTTGTCGATACCGGGCACCACGCCGCAGGTAGAAAGCGATATATGGCGGTAGCCGATATTCAGTCCGCCGGGAAGGTTAACGAGCTTCAAAAACTTGACCACGTTGTCAAAGTTGTCAAGCGGCTCGCCTATACCCATCATAACTATATTGGACACACGCTCGCCCGTATCGCGCGAAGCGGCGATGACCTGACCGAGAAGCTCGGATGGCAGAAGATCGCGTACTCTGCCGCCTATCGTCGAGGCGCAGAAGCGGCAGCCCATACGGCATCCGACCTGGCTGGATATGCACAGAGTGTTTCCGTGCTTATAGCGCATAAAGACGCTCTCCACGCACTCGCCGTCGTGAAGGCGGAACAGATACTTCACCGTACCGTCTATTTTAGAGGTAAGCTTAGCCTCGACGCGAGGAAGTGTGTCAAGCGTTTCCAGCTCCAGCCTTTCCCGCAGCTTTTTCGGGAGGTTGGTCATCTCTGACAGGGGCGTGCCCTCGGCAAGCCTCGGAAAGACCTGCTTTGCCCTGAATTTCGGCTCGCCGAGTGATAGGAAGTATTCCTCAAGCTCGGTGTCCGTCATTGAATAAAGGTCGTGTTTTTCAGTCATATTCTCTCTTTTCTAAGCTTTGCAATAAAGAATCCGTCCGTGCCGTGAATATGCGGCAAAAGTGTCAGCATACCGTCCTGCGAGCGTATATCCCCGACGGCAAAATCGGCGGCGGAATATTCCTTATGCCCGTCAAGGAATCGCTCCACCACCCTTTCGTTCTCCTCGGGGTTGAGCGTGCAGGTGGAGTAGATGATAGTGCCGCCATCCTTAAGATACTTTGAGGATGCCTCGAGTATCGCATGCTGTAATTCGGGCAGGTTTTGTAAACTGCTGTTGTCACGGTAGCGTATATCGGGCTTTTTGCCGAGGACTCCAAGTCCGGAGCACGGAACGTCGCATATAACCTTGTCGAAGCTGTCAAGGAGCTCCCCGCGGGGATCAAGCGCGTCGCATACGTCAGCCCTTACGTTATCAAGACCGAGCCTTTTCGCTCCGTCCTCAATAAGTGAAAGCTTGCTCTCGTGGATGTCAAACGAGACGACCTCGCCCGATGGAGACAGTATTGCCGCGGCGAAGCTCTTGCCGCCGGGGCAGGCGCAGACGTCGATCACGCGGTCTCCGTCCGAGATGCCGAGAGCCTCAGCGCTGATGGCGCAAGCCGCATCCTGAACGAAAAAGTGCCCCTCGTCAAAGCCTGTAAGCTTCCTTGGGTTTACTGAGCCCGGAAGACGCAGGCTGAGCGGCGAATCTATGAAGGACGCAGGAGAAAACCCCTGCTCCGTAAGAGCGGCGGCAAGCGCCTCCTTAGTCGTTTTCGTCAGATTCACGGTAAGGTCGGTGTATCTTGCCGAGTTGAAGCGGGAAAGCAGCCTCTCGGTCTCCGTCTCTCCGTAAAGCCCTATAAAATGCTTCACGAGCCAGAGCGGGAACGAATAGGCTATCGAGAGGTATCTCGGCACCTTCTTATCCCTCGGCGGCAAGGGTAGCTTGTCCTCGCCCTTCAGCCTCACCGCCTGTCTTAAAACTCCGTTTATAAAGCTTTTTTCTCCCGGGCTTCTGCCAAGAGCAACGGTCTCGTTTACCGCCGCGTGATCGGGCACAGAGTCTATATGTACTATCTGGCACATACCGATGCGCAGAATGTTCAAGGTAGTCGGATCTATCTTGTCCGTACTGCGTCCCGATATGGCGCTGACGTAATAATCGTAGGTTATCTTTCGCTCGACGGTAGTATAAAGAAGCACGGTCAGAAAGCTCCGCTCCTCACCCGACAGCTTATCGGTCAGGTGAGATGAAAGCGAGAGATTGACGTACTTACCGTTCGCCTCGCAGTCCGTAAGGAGCGAAAGGGTTAATTCTCTGACGGTCATTTTTAATCTCTTCTGTTTCCAAAAATTCTTATGAGTCTGAGCAGCTGGATAAAGGACATTGCCAAGGCGGCAACGTACGTCATCGCGGCGGCGGAAAGCACCTTCTTAGACATAACGAGCTCATCGCCCGTGTACCAGCCCGACAGCTCAAGCTCAGTGAGCGCGCGGCGGGACGCGTTAAACTCGCAGGGGAGCGTAACCAAGTGGAAGATCGTGGTAGCGGCAAAGAGTATAATTCCGGCGGAAATTATATAATTGCCAAGTATTGTTGACGAATAGGTAATAAAAAGCCCCAGAAGTATCGCCAGCCAAGAAAATCTCGATGCAAAATTTACCACCGGTACAAGCTTGGTTCTCCACACTATCGGAGCGTATTTCTCCGCATGCTGAATAGCGTGACCGACCTCGTGAGCGGCAACGCCGACCGCCGAGGGGGACGAGGAGGAGTAGACGCTCTCGGATAGTCTGAGCACTCTCGCGCGGGGATCGTAGTGATCGGTAAGATGACCGTGGACGCGCTCTATATGCACGTCGAAAAGTCCGTGGGCATCAAGTATTCGGCGAGCGACCTCAGCTCCGCTCTTGCCCTTGCCGGCGCTTATGTGCGCGTATTTGCTGAAGGTAGACGACACCTTAAACTGAATTACGATGGTGAAAATAAAGGTTACGAGAAAAAGTAAATATAAACCATCCATTATTCGAGTATATCTCCAAGCTCAATTTTTCTTCCGCGGACAAAGTCGCCCGCGCTCATTCTGCCCTTACCCTCGGGAATGACGCCGTATACGGCAAGCGCGCCCTCACCGCAAGCAACGGTGAACGAGCCCGAGCCCTTAGAATCAAGAGCGATGACCTCGCCCGCTCTGCCATTTCCGCTTACGGGCTTAGCCTTATATATTTTAAGCATTTTCCCCTTGTGATATGCAAACGCGCCGGGGATGGGTGTAACACCTCTTATAGCGCAGTCGAGAGTCTCGGCGCTTCTCGTGAAGTCGATCTTGCAGTCCTCTTTTTCTATTTTTGCCGCGTGTGTGGCAAGCGAGTCGTCCTGCGGTGTCCTCGAGGCGCTGCCGTCGGCAAGAGCCGATACCGTCTTAACAAGCAGACGCGCGCCGACCTCAGCGGAGCGGTCGTGTATAGCCTCAAAGTCATCCTCAGGTCCTATCGGGAACGCCTCGGCGGTGATGATGTCGCCCGTGTCAACGCCCTCCGCCATGTACATTATCGTAACTCCGGTCACGCGCTCACCGTTGATGATCGCCCTCTGCATAGGAGCGGCGCCCCTGTATTTCGGCAAAAGCGAAACGTGGACGTTGATGCAGCCGTGCTTTGGATAATCAAGAACGCTCTTCGGAAGTATCTTGCCATAGGCAACCACCGCGATAAGCTCGGGGTCGAGCTCTCTGAGCAGCGCGGCAAACTCCTCGCCCTTAAGGCTGTCGGGAGTATAGACGGGCAAGGAATGCTCGAGAGCGAGCGCCTTGACCGCAGTGGGAGTCATTACGTTGCCTCTGCCGCGAGGCTTGTCCTTGCCCGTAACTACCGCGATGACCTCGTTGTCGGAGTCTATAAGCTCCTTAAGACATACGGCGGATATCTCGGGCGTACCCATAAACATTATCCTCATAGCTATCAGTCCTTACAGGGTCTTATCTGCACATCGGTATAGAGCTTGCCGTCGAGGTGGTCGCACTCGTGGCAGATCGCTCTGGCGAGAAGATCCGAGCCCGTGAGGTCGTAGGTCTCGCCGTTGCGGTTCATCGCTCTCACGGTGACCGTCCTCGGTCTTTTGGTGATACCCGCGTAGCCGGGATTTGAGAGGCAGCCCTCTCTGTCCTGCTGCTCTCCCGAGAAGGCGACGATCTTGGGATTGATGAGCTCGTATACCGTGCCCTCCTCAACCTCAATGACCGCTATTCTGCGAAGCACTCCGACCTGAGGAGCGGCAAGACCGCAGCCCTCGGCAGCGCGCATGGTGTCTATCATATCGTCAAGCAGCTGCTTGATCCTCGGGGTGATCTCCTCTACGGGTCTTGACACCTTACGCAGAGTCTCGTCACCGAACTTTACTATTTTTAACTTTGCCATTTTTTCTGTCTCCTGTTTCCCGCTCTGACGGCATATTGGCGTCAAAGCGATTATATAAACGGGCAAAAGAGCCCGAAATCTTACACGGTAAGGGGGTTGAGGTCGATGGCAAGCGTTACACGCCTGTCCTTCGCAAACTCGCAAAGGATCTCTGAGAACATACGCCGGCTCTCTGAGTTGAGCTTGCACTTTACCATCATTCTCATTCTGTATTTTTCATTCAGCTTATACACCTGCGCCTCAAAGGGTCCGTAAACGACGAACGGAAGTCTTGAATACTCCCCGTCGAGCTTCGCCCTGACCGACTCGGAAAGCGCCTCCGATGCTCTCGAGAGCTCTGCCTCGTCCTCAGCGGTAAGTGTAAGCTGCGCCATATCGCAGAAGGGAGGATAAGAAAGCTCGCGCCTGAGCGCTATCTCACCCTCGTAGAAGGTGTCGTAATCCTGACGGCAGGCAAGCCTTATCGTCTCGTTTGCCGGCTGGAAGGTCTGTATTACCGCCACTCCCTCATCGCTCGCCCTGCCCGCGCGTCCTATGACCTGCGTCAGAAGCGAGAAGGTGCGCTCGGACGCGCGGAAGTCGCTGACGTGCAAGGACGTATCGGCAAGAGCGACACCCACGAGAGTGACTCTCGGGAAGTCGTGCCCCTTGGCAACCATCTGCGTGCCGAGAAGTATATCCGCCCTGCCCTGTCTGAAGTCATCGAGCATCCTGTCGTACGCGAGCTTGCCCGAGGTGGTATCGGCATCCATACGCATTACCGCCATCTCGGGAAGGTATTTGCACAGCTCAGCCTCGAGCTTCTGAGTCCCGAAGCCGAGGAAGGACAACGACTCCGCCGAGCAGGAGGGACAAGCCCTCGGGGTCGGTGCCCGGTATCCGCACATGTGGCATAGCAGCGTTCCGCCGTTACCGCCGGAGTGGTAGGTAAGGGACACCGAGCATCTCGGACACTCGAGGACCTCTCCGCATTCCTTACAGCTTATATGACTGCTGTATCCTCTCCTGTTAAGGAAAAGTATAGCCTGATCTTCATTTTCTTTTACGTCGGTGAGCATATTGTACAGCCTTTGGCTTATCGGCGAAGGATTACCCAGCCTTAATTCCTCGCGCATATCCACGACGACCGCCTTCGGAAGCCTTGCGCCGCCGTATCTCTCGCGCAGGGGCACGAGCGTGTACGTGCCGGACTTCGCCTTATAAAAGCTCTCAAGCGACGGGGTCGCCGATGCGAGAAGCATAAGGGCGTCGTGTCTGCCGCATCGGTAGCTGGCTACGTCGCGAGCATGATATTTCGGGTCGCTTTCCGACTTATAGGTGTGCTCGTGCTCCTCGTCAATAACGATCATGCCGATATTGTCAAGAGGGGCAAATACAGCCGAGCGCGTGCCTATAACGAGATCTACGTCGCCGCGCCGTATCCTTCTCCATGCGTCGATACGCTCCCCCTGAGAAAGCGAGGAGTGCACGACCGCGACTCTTTCGCCGTATCTTGAGCAGAAAATGCTCACGGTCTGGGGGGTAAGCGATATTTCCGGCACGAGCATAATAACCGTCTTACCGTCGGCAAGCGTGCGGTCTATCGCCTTCATTATGACCTTCGTCTTGCCCGAGCCGGTAATTCCGTAAAGAAGCGCGGCGCGGGGCGCGGGCTCGCCGTAAAGAGCCTCGACGGTCGAATATGCGGCGCTCTGCGCTCTGCTGAGCACTATCTCGGACTTGTCCGTATGCTTTGCATACTCCGAGTAAGGATTTCTTATATCCTCGTCCTCGTCGATAGTCAAAACACCCTTATCGCGAAGGGCGTTAACGTGCGAGGTGTTGACCGACGGAAGCTGCTTGAGTATCTCAAGATCTGCCGATCCGATATCCCGAAGGAATCTCAGGACCGCTCTCTGCCCCTCGCTCCTCACGCCGCCCCTTCCCGTCATGGATAAGAGCGTGGTTACGGCATCCCTCTCAATGAGAAGCCTTGCCGTCCTTCTGTATCGGATATTGAGGCTATCGGAAAGCGCTCCGGGAGGGAGAACCGTCCTCACCGCCTCGCCAAAGGTACAGAGAGTGAACTCCTTTAGGAAAAAGCAGAGACCGAGCATCTCGTCGGTGAGCGTGAAAACGGTGGATACGACCGACGAGATCGGCTTCACGGTGACGCCGTCCGGAATGACGCACCCGTCCTTTATCTTCACCGCTACGCCAAGGCGCGTTGCGCCAGAGCGGCCAAAGGGAACGCGCACGATGCTGCCGCGCGCAAGCCCCGGCTGACAAGAATAGTCGAAGGGTCTGTCGATATGGTACGGCGTATCCAAAAGATATACCTCGCAAAACATCAGCATCCCCTCCTCTCTCGGTTATTCGTCTTAAAAATTACTCGTTGCCGCGCGCAAGCTTGAATTCGCCGCGCTCGATCTTAGCGATGGCGATCTTGACCGCCTTCTGATCCTTGTACTCGGGATCGATGAGAGACGCGAGAGGCTTATCGGTCTCGTGATTCTCGATCATCTTCTGAGCCTTCATTCTCATCTCGACGTACTTGTCGGTCACGATACGCGCGCCCTTTGCAACGCCGATAACGAGCTCGTAGCGGTTGAACTCACCGCCGGTAAGTTTGTCAATGGTAGGATAGATCATGTTCTTTTTTCCTTTCGTATATGCGTCGGCTTTCGCCTGTTTTAATACTGATCAACGTTCACAAGGTGAACGCATCTATTCTTCCTCGTCGGTATCGCCGTCGTAGCCCTCATCGCTCGACAGTCTGTTCGTTATGGTCTCGGTCTGTATCGCCGAGAGGATGACGTGGTCGGAGTCGGTGATGATCACCGCTCTCGTTCTTCTGCCGCAGGAAACGTCGATAACTCTGCCGTCTTCGCGCGCGTCCTGCACGAGTCTTTTAACGGGCGCGGAGTCGGGAGAGGCTATCGCCACTATTCTGCCCGCGCTGACCATATTTCCAAAGCCGATATTTATAAATTTCATTGCGGAGTGCCTCCTTACTCGATGTTCTGGACCTGCTCGCGTATCTTCTCGAGCTCGCCCTTGATGTTTACCACGATGCGCGCGATGCGCGCGTTGTTAGCCTTTGAGCCTATGGTGTTGGTCTCTCTGTTCATCTCCTGCATAAGGAAGTCAAGCTTTCTGCCCGAGGGCTCCTTGGCATCCGCGATATCGTAGAACGCGCCGAAGTGGCTGCGGAGTCTCACTAGCTCCTCGTCTATGGCGATCTTGTCTGCCCAGACAGCGCACTCGGTAAGGATACGCGACTCGTCGATCTCGACCGAATTATCCGCTAAGATCTTTCTGAGTCTTTCCTCAAGCTTATCTCTGTATCCGACGGTGTCCTCCTTGGAGATAGCCTCTATCTCGTCGACGAAGGCGCGGATGAGCTCGATCTTGCCCTTGATGTCCGCGATAGCCTTCTCACCCTCGGCGGTACGCATAGCGGTGTGGTCCGCAATAGCCGCGTCAAGCACGGGACGGAGAAGCTCCCATTCTGCCTCGAGGTCAGCATCCACCTTTGTAGTTCTGAAAACATCCTGATTTCTTGCCACAGTCATCACGCTGACGTCATCCTTAAGACCGAATCTGTCGCGCAGCTCGTAAAGAGCGGCTATATAGCTCTCAGCGTAAGCGACGTCCACGTCAAGCTTCTGCGGAGCGGTCGAGTGGTTGTCGACCGTAATAAATACGTCGACCTTGGCTCTGGATACCGCGTTCTTCTGAACGTACGTCTTTATTCTCTCCTCAAGCGAGAGATAGGCTCTCGGCATCTTCACCGAGCAGTCGAAAAAGCGCGAATTAACGCTCTTGATCTCAACCGTTATATCCTTTTCCGCCCCCTCGACCTTTGCTCTGCCGAAGGCTGTCATACTCTTGATCATACTTCAGTCGGGGCGCTCTTAGTCGCCTTTCTCCTTCCTTTCTTGCCAAGACTCCTGATCTCCTCCATAAAGGAATCTATATCGGCAAACTCACGGTACACCGAAGCAAAGCGGATATAGGACACGATGTCCTTCTCCTTAAGCCTCGCGAGCACCATTTCGCCGATATCCTTAGAGGATATTTCCTCCACGAGCTCGTTCTGAAGCTCCGTTTCTATATCCTTAGCGATACCAAGCGGATCGACGGGACGCTTCTGGCAGGCGCGCTCTATACCGAGCATCAGCTTGTGAGTGTCGAAGAACTCACGTCTGCCGTCGCGCTTTACCACGGCGATAGGAACGGTATCTATTACCTCGTAGGTCGTGAAGCGCTTACCGCAAGAGGGACATTCGCGGCGGCGCTTTATACTGAATCCGTCTTCAACGGGTCTGGAGTCAAGAACTCTTGAATCGGAATTATTGCATACGGGACACTTCATAATGAGCCTTTCGTAAATAAAAAATATTTCGCACAAAACATTATATCACACAATTTTAAAAAAGTAAAGAGTTTTTAAAAATTATGAAAAAATAGACAAAAACGGCAGGACAGCCGTTTTTTTGACCGTCCTGCCTTATGATGAATCTTGTTTATTCCGCCGATGCTTCCGCCCTTTTGAACCTCGATACCACCCACGCGGTGAACTTCTCGAGCTTCTCGATGCGGAGCTTCTCAAAGAACCTGAAGGTGAGAGGCCAGACGCCGCCAGCGAAGGCTACGATAAGGAAGTATCTGACCGCTCTCGCCACGTACTCGTTGCCAAAGAGAGCGACCAAGGGAGCGCTGAGTCCCGACTTGATGCCGAGAACGACTGCTACACCGACAACAAACTTGATTACCTGGGAGTACCATCTGCCCTTGGTATCAAATTTGATAACGTATCTATCGAGAGGATATACGAGCGCAAGTCCGAAAAGACATCCCGTGAGAGTTGCGGCATTCTTCTTTGCGCTGAGCAAATTAGCAAGGTCTGCCTCAGTCCGGAAATCGCCAGCGGGGAGAAGGAATACGTAGACTATGAAGGCTACCGAGAGTATCACGGAGCCTATCATGACCCATAGCATGTACTTATCCGCGCTCTCCTCGGTCCTGAAGACGAAATAGAAGCCGAAGACGAGAGCCGCCGCGATACCAAGCGAGGTGGTAACGTCGAGGGGCGTGTGAACTCCAAGGTACATTCTCGAGAATGCGACGAGGAGGATTATAACCAAAGAGGATATCTTCACCCATCTTTGCTTATTGTATCTGCCGATACAGCCGAAGGTGCCCGCGACGTTCTGCGTGTGACCCGAGGGGAAGGAGTATCCGGTAGCCTCCCCGACAGCCGCGTCTACGGGCTTGAAGCTCGGGTCCAGTATCCACGGACGCGCGATCCTGCAAACTATCTTCAGCCACTGATTGAGAACGCTGCCGACGACGCCGGTGACGAGGATGTAATACCCCTGTCTTTTGCTTATACACCAATAAAACAGTATAGCGATAGCGAGGAAGAAGACCTCCTCACCGAGATGGGTGACCGTGGCGAAGAAGAGATCGCCAATACCCGTTCTTATACTTTCAAGAAAACGTAAAAATGCCATGATATATCCTTTCTAGCCTAAATAGATCACAAGATAAATTCCCAGCCACTGTATCACCGCTCCGCCAAGCACGAACAGGTGCCAGATAAAATGCGCCGCTCTGTTATTCATCGTGAATGGGACAACGCCGATCGAATATACGACTCCGCCGCCCAGTATGAGCCAGAACAGCAGATGATCGCCCCGCGTCAGCATCTCGGGAATGAACATCACACCGCACCAGCCGAGCAGAAGATACAGCGGAATGTGGAGCCACCTGAGCCTCGTAGGTCCGAATACGCCGACGAAGGTGATGCCCGTGATAATGACCGCCCACTGAACAAGGAAGAACCATATAGCGAGCGACGAACGTGAGTAACAAAGGAGAATGGGAGCGAAGGTTCCGCCTATCATGAGATATATCGACGAGTAGTCGAAGCGGCGGAACAGCCGTTTGACCGCGCTCCCGTGTCTGAACGCGTGATAGAGACAGCTGACGGTAAACATCAGCATCTCACCGACGAAATAAACGGCAGCGCCAAAATACTCCATCCTCGTGTCGGCAGCGATACACATAAGAACCAGAGCCACCACAGCAAAAAGCGATCCTAAACCGTGAGTTACG